>JBBRIK010000166.1:0-8065 GCA_038221045.1 Gemmatales bacterium | reverse complement strand
TGACGCAGTACGCGCTCCGCTCCGAAGACTCCGCGTCGCGGCTAACCCCTTGCATCGCGGCCCAACTTCGCGAACAATCAAGGAGGTTCCGTCCCTGCGAATCGGAGAGCGCTCATGCTCCACTTCCTGCGCTGCGTCGGCCGCTCGGTCATGAAGAACGTCCTCGGCTATCTGCTCGAAGATAATCCCGTCGTCAAGTTCGGAAATGGGGTCTGCCAGGACGCCTACAAGTTCTGGAAGGAGGATCGTCCCGCAGAAGCCGAACGCCGGGCCGACCTCGAACAACTGGCCCAGGCCCCAGCGGACGAAGTGCGCCGCCAGGCCGAGCAGATCGCCGCCGAGATCGCGCCGCCGGAAGCCCAACTCAAACTCGTCAGCTATCTGCAGCATCTGCCGTCTGTCGTTCGTCGCACGCTGACCCGCCGCGACGACCCCTCCGGCCGGACGGTCCCTCCCTCGCTGCGTCTCGACTCGGCTGCGTCCATCGAACCGCTGCTGCCCGAACGGCCGCCGCGCTTCAAGGCGGGAGATCGGCCCAAGGGCATCGGCGACTGGGAACTGGTCGAACTCCTCGGCATCGGCGGCTTCGGCGAAGTCTGGAAAGCGCGCAATCGCTATGTCAGCAAGGCCATCCCCGTGGCGCTGAAGTTCTGCCTCGACGAGACGGCCCGCGAGCGTCTGCTGAACCATGAAGCCCAGGTTGTCCATCAGGTCCAGGCCGAGGGACGCCATCCCGGCATCGTCGGTCTTCAACACACCTACCTGAGTGCCGAGCCACCCTGCCTCGAATACGAGTACGTCGATGGCGGCGACCTGGCGAGCCACGCCCTTCAATGGCATCAGGCGAATCACCCCTTCCTCGAAACCATCGCCTGGGCGGGCAAACTGATCCACACGCTGGCGGAGACGGTCGGCTTCGCGCATCGCCTCACGCCGCCCGTCGTTCATCGCGATCTGAAGCCCGCCAACATCCTGCTCCATCGCCGCGCCGATGGAGGCTTCGACGTTCGTGTCGCCGACTTCGGCATCGGCCTCATCGTCAGCGATCAGGTGTTGGAAAAGACGCACAAGAGCGGCACGCAGACGATCGCGCCGCCGAACACGATCCTGGGATCGTATACGCCGCTCTATGCTTCGCCGCAGCAAACGGACCGTGAGCCTGCCAACCCCACCGACGACGTTCACGCTCTTGGCGTCATTTGGCACCAGTTGCTGACCGGCGACCTGCGCGAGGGAGTGCCAACGGGCCTGTGGTCCGACGAATTGAAAGAAAAAGGGATGCCGCCGGAGCAGGTCAGGCTGATGGGCGAATGTGTGTCGAGGACGCCGTCCAGGCGGCCGTCCGATGGCAGAGTCCTGGCGGAGCGTCTGGCAAATCTCCTGCTTCAATCAAGGGAGACGACACCGGAGACGACGATTGTCGTGCCGCTTGCGGAAGTCGTGGACGATCCCATGCAACAGGTGCGGCGCGATCTGGCGACGATTCGCAAGGCCAACGAGGACGCTGCCGCCGCCGAGACCGCTTATGACTATGACCGGGGAATCGAAATCCTCGACGCCCTGGAGGAGCGTTTGCGGGGGAAACGTGATGCCATCCTTTACCAGCGACTCTACGACAAGTACACGCACGTTCTCAAACTGGAGTCCCTCATCAAGGCCGACGCCGATGCTGTCGAAATGACGCGAATCACGACCCGGCGCATCAAGGAACTGCTCGATCTGAAACCAGCCCACTGGATGGGGCGGTATCTCGATCACTGCCCGGCGGAACTTCAGAAGGGACAAATCGAGGCGATCGATCTCGGCAAGGGCCACATGATGAGCTTCGCATGGGTTCCGCCAGGGACCTTCTGGATGGGCGGAGGGGGCGGCACTCCCGGCGACAAGAAGGTGGAAATCGCGGAAGGGTTTGCTCTCGGCATCCATGCGGTGACTCAGACACAATGGTGGGCGGTGATGGGCAACAACCCCAGCTATTTCTCAAGGACAGGCGGCGGTAAAGACAAGGTCAAAAGCATTTCCGAAGCGGACCTGTGGCAGTTCCCCGTAGAACAGGTCTCCTGGGAAGACGTGCAACAGTTCCTCGCCACCCTGAACGAGCGAGAGCGCGCCGGCGAATGGACGTACTGCTTGCCGACGGAGGCAGAGTGGGAATATTCTTGTCGAGGAGCGGCGACTTCTAAAGAGGATTGTTCCTTCCATTTCTACTTCGATCATTCTCTCAACGATCTCTCCTCCAAGCAGGCCAACTTCGACGGCAACCAACCAGACGGCTCCGCCAGCAAGGGGCCCTATCTGGAGCGGACGACGAGGGTTGGTTCCTATCGCCCGAACCGTCTCGGTCTCTATGACATGCACGGCAACGTCTGGGAGTGGTGCCGCGATTGGCACATCGAGGGCACGGGCCGGGTGTACCGCGGCGGCGGCTGGCTCAGTTGCGGCGCCTACTGCCAGGCGGCGGACCGCGGCAGGAGCGCGCCGTCGGACCGAGAGTTCTACCTCGGTTTCCGGGTTGCCCGAGTTCCGTCCAGCAAGTAAGAGCGAGCGCCTGCGAAGCCCGGACATACTATGAGCGAGATCGGCATCGACGTCGTTGAGTTCCTCCGCCAGCGAATGCAGATCGACGACGCCTGGCAACATCCCTTCGAGCGCGGGTTCGTCTGGTGGGGACATCGGCTTGCTCAATACGTCTGGGCCGAACCGCTCGCCCCGAACGGCGGCTGTCGCGTTCATGCTCGCACCGACCTCGTCACCGACTTCGAGGCGACCGACTCACAACTTACGGCGCTGGCTTCATTCCTCCGCCGGACATCGCTGAGCAGGATCATTCGCGATCCGCGCCAGCCGCGCCGGCTTCAGTTGGCGTGCAGCGTTCACATCGAGGAGCAGAGCCGGCCCTGGCTTCAGAACGTCTTCGCCCTGGCTGCCGCGCTGCAAGTCTGTGAAGCCTCCTCCCTGGCCGAATCGCTCGCCCGCACGCTGGCAGTCCGTGCCGCCTGGAGTGCGCATCCGCGTTCGGGCATGCGTTCGCAACCCGATGACAGCCTGAACCTCCTCGGCGAGGTGGTGCAAGTGGGGCAGGAACCCTCGCACTATCGAGGCCGAACCATGCTCGAAGCCTTCGCGTCCTTTCGCGGGAGTCCTCTGCCCGCGGACGGCGACACGGAGCAACTCACGATCCGCTTGCCATTCGGAGACAAGGAGGCTCGCCTGCATCTCTCCACACGCCTCGCTCACCCCGACCTGGGCAACGGCCTGCTGCAAAGGCTGTCCCTGCCGTGGGGCGCGAACCGGGCGAACGATCCGGCCCTCGTCCGTTTCGCCCTTCAACTCAACGAACGCGAACTCGGCGAGATCACGCAAACTTTCGCGATTGGCTCCTGGTGTCCGACTCCAGCGGGGCTGACGCATGTGACGTTCTTCCCTAACTTCATGAATGCGATCAGTCCGCGCTGTGCCGGCAAGCTGGCAGGCGCAGACGTGGCCCGCTCGCAGTGGGTCACTCAGCGCGTGTTTGGCATCGAATGGAATCCCTGCCAGTTAGCTCCACCCCACTGACCGGGGGCTAACTCTCCCCCTTCACGCAATGCCCGCGGCCAAAGGAGTTCTCTGTGCAAATCGCTGCCATGCTGGCTCTTCTGGCACTCGCCGGAACTCTTCGGGCCGATGATCCGATCGGCCTGTTCAACCGGGGCGAGGGCATCGCGCTCGACGGCGTGATCCCGGCCAACGAGCGCGGCATCGTCTCTCTCGCTGTCGATGACAGGGGACGCATCTTCGGCGGCACGACCGGAAGGGCGGCTCACTTCTTCGTTCACGATCCGGCCACGCGCACGACGCGCTCCCTGTTGCGTCTGCCCGGCGGGATCGGTCTCGTCTTCGTGCGCCTGGCCGATGGCTCCTTCCTCGCCGGCACGCAAGCCGATCCGACGCGACTCGCCGTGACGACGGACACAAAGGCCGTCGGCCGGCTCTATCGGCTGACTCCCGACGGCGAGAAGGTGAAGGTTGCGGACCTCGGCGTTGCTGTCGCGGGGCAGGGAATCCATGCCCTCGCCTACCTCGAAAAGAGCGAGCAGGTCGCCGGCAACACCTGGCCCGATGGGCATTTCTTCAGCCTCGATCTCAAGACGGGCAAGACCACCGATCATGGCGCCATCGCGGGCTATCGCACTTTCGAGACGCCCCTGCACGCGGACCAGATCAACAAGAGCGGCGGACGGAAGGTGAGCTATCCGCGGCAGGTGTCGCGGGCCATCGCCGTCGTTGGCAGCGACGCCTACACGGCCGGCGCGGGCGGGCAACTCTATCGCTACAGCGGCGAGACAGGCAAGCTCACGAAGATCGACTGGAAGTTGCCGGCAGCGCTGGGCCGGGAGTCGTGGGCCAGCCTCGACGCCGTCGCGGTCACAACGCGGCGCGGCGGCGACACGGCTCCCTACACGTCGTTCGTCGGCGGCACCTCGGACGGCCATCTGTTCGAGGTCCGTCTCGAAGGCCGAACGCAACTTCGGCCGCGCGGCAAAATGTTCTCCCAGCCCGGGATTCAGGGACTGGCCCTCGTCGAGGGCAAGAGCGAGAAGGAGAACCGGACTTTCCAGACGGTCTACGGCATCAGCGGGCGCCTCGATGGCTTGCCACGCGGGTTCGCGTTCCGGCAGGGTGGCATGATGTCGTCCGTCCTGCCCGGCGGGATTCCGCGCGTCGATGGCGAGGCGAGCATGTCCGGCTTCGGCGCTGTCTGCCTCGACGGCAAGGGCAACCTCTACGCCGGCGAGAGCGACCGCCTCGGCCGGCTCGTCCGCTTCCCGCTCGACGACAAGCAACAACCCAGGACGCCGTCCCTTGTTCCCGCGACTCCTCGCGGGCTGGAGCCGAAGGAGTTCAAGCCTCTCGACTGTCACGTCGTCTTCGCTCCGCCCGGCACGACGACGGAGGCTTCGGGATACACCGCTCTCGAAGTCGGCAAGGACGGGCAGGTCTACGCCGGCAGCGCACGCTATGGCGACTACGCCTGGCTGCTGCGCTTCGATCCGGCGAAGAAGCCGTTGTGGATGGAGAAGGTCGTCAACCTGCGCGAGCTGACCGGCGAGCGGCGCGAGGGCATCAATACGCAGGGGAAGATCCATGCGAAGCTTCTCGTTGGCGCGGACGGCAAGATCTGGTTCGCGAGCAAGCAGGCCCATGAAGTGTTCGACACCCGGCCCGAGTTCGAGGACCCCGACGGCTATCCGGGCGGCCATCTCTGCTGGTTCGATCCGAAGACGGGCTTCAGCCGTTCCGTAGGCATCCTCCAGCGTCAGGAAGGTCTGATGGCCGGGGCGCTCGACGATGCACGCGGCAAGCTCTACTATCGCAGCGAGCCACGCAATCACTTCCTCGTCTACGACCTCAAGACGGGAGACGTCCGGGACCGCGGCAACATCGGCAACATTGGCCGATACATGGCGCTGGATGACAGGGGGCGTGTCTATCTCATCGGGCGGGGCAAGCATCTGTGCCGCTACGATCCGGCGACGGATTACGTTGAGGACCTACCCATCGAAGTGCAGGGCGAGGGCGAGGGCGAGTACACGGCCCCGTACGTCCTGCTGCGCGGGCCGAAGGGCAAGCTCTACGGAGTGGGGCTGTCTCATCCCTGGATCATGGAGTTCACTCCGGGAGAGACGAAGATAACGATGAAGAACATCGCGCATGCGGGCCTGGGCGGCTTGCCCGTTCTCGACATTCACTCGGCGGTCTTCGGCAAGGACGACAAGCTGTACTATCCGCTGGTGACCAGCGCCGCGACGCCAAAGAAGGCGGGCGAACGGTTTCTGGTGCTGATGCGTTTCGATCCCGCGACCTCGAAGACGGAGGTGATCGGCAAGCCGAGCTTCGCCGGGCTGGACGAAGACAAGGTGAAACACGCCTACCTTCGAGGGGAGAAGTATCGATTTGAGCATACGCAGGGAGCAGCGGTCGGTGCGGACGGCTCGCTCTACATCATGGCCATCTATCCGCAACTGCACGTCGTCTGTTTCCCACGCCTGACGATGCCGCGTTGAATCCCTTCTTGCCGCTTGCGGCTTAGCGGTCTTCTACGAAGGCGGTTTGAGGGAAATGGCTGCCCCACTCCAGAGAGGACGAATTGCTTTTCTTTGCCAGTAGTCAGTTGCCAGTTGCCAGTTGCCAGTTGCCAGTTGTCAACTCTCGATCCTCGATGGCTTCTGATAACTGGCAACTGGCAACTGGCAACTGACTACTGGCAAAGAAGAAGAATCACTTCTTCGCGGCGGCGAACAGCGAATCGATCTCCTTGTCCTCGATCTCGCTCTTGCCGTCGTTCAAGTCGATCACCAGGGCCGTGCCGCTCGGAGCGACCCAGACAAGGTGATTGCCCAGACGCAGCACGTCCTTCAGTTCCGGCTTCTTCTCCAGCAGCCGGAAGTAGGCGTTCGACTGGGCCTTGACGACGACCGCCTTCGTCTTGGCACTGAAGCCTTCATCGATCCAGACGCCGCCGACTTCCATGAGGTTGCGGCCCTGAATGTTGCGCTGCGCGGTCATGTCGAGCCGGGTCTGGTTGCGCAGCTCGTACGTTTGCAGCGACAGATCGACGCCGAGTTTACCGGTCTGGACCGCGTCGAGTTGGCGTTTGCGGAAGCTCTCCTGAGCCTGGTTGTAGGCGGTCCACTTCGCCTCGGCGTCTTTCGACCGGCCATCGCTGCCGCCGAAACCGCCGCCGAAACCGCCGCCCGCGCCACCCTTCGCCATGGCCTTGAATTGCTTGTCGGCATGGTCGAACCGGGTCTGGGCCAACTGGCCCTGCTCGGCATTCGCCTGCCGCGCGAAGTACTCCACCTTCAAGGGCGTCTTCTTACCCGGATCATCGAGAGCCGGCGCGGGCGCGGCCGACGTACTCGGGGCGAAGTTGACCTTCGGCACGCCACCCGGATGTCCCTTCACCGGCGCCGTGACGACAGGCGCGACGCCGTCGGGAACGATGAGATAGCTGGTGTAGGGAGTGGTGATGCCATAGCGCTTGGCAAGAGTCACAACCTCATCGACCAGTTCCTTCTTCTCGCCATTGGCGCGAATCTGATCGAGCAGATAGCCGACCTTGCGACGCGCCCACAACTGCTCGACGAAATCACGCTCATTGCCCGTCCGCTCGGGGAACGTCAACTCGTAGACGATCTCCTTCGTCTCCTTGCCGACAAGGCCCGTCAACTTGATCGCGGACGGTCCCTTGCCGGAGAAGCGGCCGGCGACGGTCAACTGCTGGCCGTGGAACAGGTCCGGCAACTGAGCGGGGTAGACTTCGCTCAGGCTGACGTCACCCGTCGTGGCAAGTTTCAGGTTCGCGAGGACGGGATGCGAAATCTTGGTGTAGAGGCCGGACACCTTCGCCTCGATGTCCTCTTCCGGACGGACATAGGTCGCCAGAGCGCGAGTCTTCTCGGCCAAAGCGTCCAGCATCGTCGCATTGACGTCGTCGCCGACGCCGAAGGTGAAGATGCGCGTGTTGGCGTTGTTCCTGGCGAGGGTGTTCTTCATGATCGTATCGACGTTCGTCTCGCCGATGGTCGGCTGGCCGTCGGTGAAGAAGATAATCGTGAAGGTCCGGCCTTCCTCCTTGGCGTCCCGAAAATCAAGGGCCGATGCCAGAGCGGCGTCGATGGCCGTCCCACCTGTCGCTTCCAGTTCATCGACCCATTTCCTCGCCTGGCCGAGTTGATCCGCCTCGACCTTGACGAGGTTGTCCTTGTAGCGATTGACGGTGGTGGCGAAGTTGATGAGGCCGAACCGATCCTTCTGCGTCAGGTTGCTCAGGCAATACTTCAGCGCCTTGCGCGCCTGTTCCATCTTCGGGCCGCGCATCGATCCCGACGTGTCCAGCACGAAGACCATGTCGCGCTGCACCTCATATCCCTTCGATAGCTCGACCTTGGGAGTGAGGAGCATAAGGAAATGGCCCTTCTCACTGGCCACCGGACGATGCGTCAAGGTCGTCAGACCGACGTCCTTGTCGCCCATCTGGTAGAACATCTGGAAGTCCTTGTCCAGCAAGCCCTGCTTCTTG
>JBBRIK010000165.1:0-8085 GCA_038221045.1 Gemmatales bacterium | reverse complement strand
TGACCATCAGTTTCGGTACGCCAAACGGCAAGGCACGCATGGCCGCCGTGGCAATCGTTGTCCCCGCCGAACCGCCGAGACCGAGGACGCCATCGACCTGGCCGCGTCGATGGAGATCGCGGGCCACGACTGCTGCTCCACGCGCCGCTGCCTCAATGGCCTTGCCTCGATCGGCCGCTTTTTTCAGGGCTTCAAAGCGAATCCCCGCGGCGGCAAAGAGGCCCTCGCGCGACAGGTCGGCCGCGAAGAAAGGAGGGCCGAGAACGCCCGCGTCGGCGACAAAAACGCCCAGGCCGGCCGCCTGTATTTGATCGCGGACAAACGCGATCTCGATTCCCTTGGTGTCGAGCGTGCCAACGATCAGGACCGCCATGATGAAGTTCTCTTGTGACGAATTTCACAAACCTCTTGAATTGCCCGGACCCTCCGGATACTCTAGGACTACTGCCTGAAGCGGTTCGGTAAGATACCCTGCCTGCTGATTCGGAAGCCAACCAACCCGCCCCCTTTTTCGCATCCCCACGATTGGAGGATGCAGTGATCCCTCCCGCATGGAGACAACGCGACAATGGAACGGCAAGTCACCGGAACGTGGAATGATGACCCCGCGCATTTCCGCAAACCCTCGCGGCGCGGCTTCCTGTACGTCGGACTCGCGGGCGGACTCGGACTGACCCTCGCCGATTTCTTCCGGCTCCAGGCCGCCGAAAAGCCCGGACAGAAGGAAGGCAAGGCGAAGTCGCTCATCCACATCTTCATGCCGGGCGGCATGGCGCATCAGGAATCGTGGGACCCCAAGCCATTCGCGCCGATCGAATATCGCGGCGAGATGGCCTCGATCGCGACCAAGATTCCCGGCATCCAGTTCAACGAGTGTCTGAAGCAGACCGCCCTAATCGCCGACAAGATTAGCGTCTGCCGGTCGATGACGCATGGTGAAGCCGCCCACGAGCGCGGCACGCACAACATGTTCACCGGCTATCGTCCGTCGCCGGCCCTGACCTATCCGTCAATGGGCAGCGTCGTGTCGCACGAGTTCGGCGTCCGCAATAACCTGCCGCCGTACGTCTGCATTCCGTCGCTGCCGACGAACTACGCCAGCTCCGGCTACCTGTCGAGCGCCTTCGCGCCGTTCAGCCTGGGCAGCGACCCGGCCAACGGCGGCTTCACCGTCCAGGACCTGAACCTGCCGGGCGGAGTCGATAACAAGCGCTTCAGCACTCGCAAGAACATGCTCGAAGCGGTCAACGATCACTTCACCGGCAAGGAAAAGGCCGACAACCTCCAGGCGATGGACACCTTCTACCAGAGGGCGTACAGCCTCATCAGCTCGGAGAAGGCCAAGGAAGCGTTCAACATCAACGCCGAGAAGCCGGCCCTCCGCGATGAGTATGGCCGGAATGCCGCCGGACAGCGCATGATGCTGGCGCGCCGGCTCGTCGGCGCGGGCGTTCGCTTCGTGTCGATGACCTATGGCGGCTGGGACCTGCACGGCGGCATCAAGGGCGGCACCCAGGCACAATTGCCGCAGTTCGATCAGGCGTTCGCCACGCTGATTCGAGATCTCGACCGCAATGGACTGCTCGATTCGACGCTCATCATGGTGTCGAGCGAATTCGGGCGAACGCCGAAGATCAACGCCACGGCTGGCCGCGATCACTGGCCGAAGGTCTTCTCGATCGTCCTGGCGGGCGGCGGCATCAAGAAGGGCTTCGCCTACGGCACCAGCGATCCGACGGCGTCGGAGCCGGAAGACGATCCGCTGGGCGTCGAGGACATGGCCGCCACGGTCTATCACTGCCTCGGCATCAATCACGAGAAGAAGTTGATGGCGCCGGGCAATCGGCCCATCGACATCGTCCGCGAGGCGAAGGTCGTCAAGGAACTGCTGGCGTAATTTCTTCTCGCCGCTTGCGGCTGAGCACTTCCAGGGTGCAAAGCCGCAAGCGGCTGTTCGTTTCTTGATGGAGTTACTCCATGCGGCGGATCCTTCTCTGCGTGTTGTGTGTTCTCGGCGCTCAATCCACTGTCCGCGCCGCCTCGCCCTCGCTGGGCAGCATCACGCCGCGCGGCGGACAGCGGGGCATCGAGAACGTCGTCTTCTTCAATGGCGCTCGACTGGCAGACGCGGCCGAGGTGCTGTTCTACACGCCCGGCTTCAGCGTCTCGAAGCTCGAAGTGGTCAACGATGGCCAGGTGAAGGCCACAATCAAGATCGCGGGCGACTGCAGCCTCGGCGAACACAACATGCGCGTTCGCACCAAGTCGGGCATCAGCGAGATGCGCACCTTCTGGGTCGGCGCTCTGCCCGTCGTCGAGGAGAAGGAGCCGAACAGCGATTTCGACAAGCCGCAGAAGATCCCGCTCAACGTGACCGTCTTCGGCGTGGCCGACAATGAGGACGTCGATTACTTCGCCGTCGAACTGAAGAAGGGCCAGCGCCTGTCGGCCGAGGTCGAGGGCATGCGGCTCGGCACCACCTTCTTCGATCCCTATGTCGCCATTCTCGACAGCAAGCGCTTCGAGTTGGCCTCCTCCGACGATTCGCCGCTCAACAAGCAGGATGGCATGTGTGCCATCGTCGCGCCCGCGGATGGCACCTATGTCGTCCAGGTGCGCGAGAGCGCTTTCGGCGGCAATGGAGCCTGCCAGTATCGTCTGCACATCGGCACTTTCCCGCGTCCGCTGGGAGTCGTTCCCGCCGGCGGCAAGGCGGGCGACGAGGTCGAGGTCCGTTTCCTCGGCGATCCGGCGGGCGAGATCAAGCAGAAGATCAAGCTGCCGGCCAAGCCCGATCCGAACTTCCGTCTCTTCTGTCAGGATGCCGGCGGCATCTCGCCATCGGGCATTCCCTTCCGCGTCATTGACGTGGGCAACGTCGTCGAGCAGGAACCGAACGACACCGTGGCGACGGCGACGAAGTACGACGGCCTCGTTCCGGTGGCATTCAATGGCGTCATCGAGAAGAACGACGACATCGACTTCTTCCGCTTCAAGGGCAAGGCCGGCCAGACGTTTGACGTTCACTGCTATGCCCGACGTCTCGGCTCGCCGCTCGATTCGGTCATGTACATCTACAACGCGGCTGGCGGCGCCCTGATCGGCAACGACGACGCGATTGGGCCGGACAGTTACTTCCGCTGGACGGTGCCGGCGGACGGCGAATATCTGCTGAGCGTGACCGATCACCTGAAGAAGGGCGGACCGACCTACTTCTATCGTGTCGAGTTCCAGCCAATTGCGACGACGACGACGGTGACGATCCCGAAGGTCGCGCTGTACTCGCAGGAGCGTCAGACGATCGTGGTGCCGCGTGGCAACCGCTTCGCAACACTGGTGTCGGCGGGTCGGGGCAACTGGGGCGGTGACGCGCTCTTCGGGGCTGAAGGCATGCCGGCCGGGATAAAACTAAACGCCGATACGTTGCTCAATGGCTACGACGTGTTCCCTGTCGTCTTTGAAGCCGATGCGAACGCCGCGGTGGGCGGCACACTCGGCAAGTTGACCTGTCTGCCGGCCGATCCCAAGCAGAAGATCGTCAGCAATTTCTCGCAGATGGCCGAGTTGATCGTGAGCGCGCCGGGCCAGTCGATTTACTGGACGACGCAGGTTGACAGGACAGCGTTCGCAGTCGCGGACGAGGTGCCGTTCAAGATCAGCATCGTCGAGCCGAAGGCGCCGCTGGTCCTGAACGGTTCGATGAACCTGAAGGTCATCGCGGAGCGCAAGCCGGGCTTCACGGGGCCGATCACCGTGTACCCGCTGTGGAATCCGCCGGGTACGTCGTCGGCATCCGCAGTGACGATCAACGCGAGCCAGAACGAGACGCTGCTGCCGATGAACGCCGCCCCGAACGCTACTCCGCGCAAGTGGAAGACGGCCGTGCTGGCGTCGGCGACGGTCGGCACGGGACCGGTGTGGGTGTCGTCGCAGTTGGCGACGATTGAGGTTGCCGCTCCGTTCGTGAACTTCAACATGGAGCGGACGGCGAGTGAGCAGGGCAAGGACACGGAGTTGTTCTGCAAGGTGCAGCAGTTGACGCCGTTCGAGGGCAAGGCGAAGATCAAGTTGATCGGCCTGCCGGCGACCGTGACGACGCCGGAGATGGAGATCACCAAGGACACGAAGGAGTTCGGCTTCAAGTTGACAGTGCCGAAGACGGCTCCCGCGGGCCAGCATCGCAACCTGTTCTGTCAGGTGGTGCTGACGCACAGCGGCGAGTCCGTCGTGGCGAACACGGGCTATTCGGAGTTGCGTATCGACGTGCCGATTCCGCCGAAGGCGGGAACGCCCGCGCCGACTCCGACGCCTGTGGCGACGAAGCCGCCGGAGCCGGGCAAGCCGCCGGAGAAACGGTTGACGCGACTGGAGAAGTTGCGGTTGGAGCAGGAGGAACGCGAGAAGGCCCAGCAGGGGAACCCGCCACCGAAGAAGTAATCTCCTCATGGGAATGTACATCGTCGTTGGCGCACTGGTCAGTTCCCAGGAAGATCCCGAGGGATTCAAAGCATGGCAGGAGGAGTTTGCCCTGTTGAATCGAGCCTTGAAAGAAGCAGGTTTGCCCGAACATGAGGAACCAGCCGACCCAACGGTCATGCGATCCTGGAGCGTTCGGGCCTACAACTGGAACGTGGGGATGAACTTTCTGTGTCGGCTCGCAGTTTACCTGTGGGAAGGTCGGCTCCTGCCGCCGCCTGGAAATCCTGCGATCGTGCCAACCCATGAGAACGAACCGCTCATGGACGAGTACCTGTCCCTTGGCATGGGCGATGCGAGAAGGGGAGGGCCGAGGTTCAATCACCTCCTGCTGCACCGGATCGGCTGTGGTTATTATGTGCCGATGGAGTTTGAAGAGGTGATCTATCCGGAAGGGCAACTCGGCGATCAGGTTGGCGGCATGATTGGCTCGTCGGTCAAACTGAAGCGTGAGTTGGAGATCCTGGCCGAAGCACTGGGCTTGCCGCTTGATCAAGATCCAGATTCTCGCAAGTTATGGGAGGTCGCTGATGAGCAAGGTAGGGCAGGGGACTGCAACTGGAAGGGACAGTACGACTGGCAACGATACGGACTCGAATCCATTGCTTGCGTGCAACTATATCAGGCCTGCCTGAAGTCAATCGAGAAGGGGGCAGCAATCGTGTTCAACGGTTGATGCCGATGGAGACTGATGAGGTGGCCAACGGAAATCGCGTGGGAGGCAATCGGAAACGATGACACCCAAAGAAACCGCCATTGAACTGATTCAGGGGATGCCAACAGGGGTGACGATTCGTTACATGCTCGAAACCATTGCCCTTCGACAAATGATCGAGGAAGGGGTTCTCGCTGCGGGAGAATTACCCGAACAACAACGGATCTGGGATTGGATCGAGCAAACGGTTCGAGCCTGACATGACCACCATCGCGTGTCTGCAATGTGGGACGGAATTCGAGGACGAACTCCTCTGCTGTCCGCATTGCGGTGAAGCCCAGATCCCGCAACTGTCCAAGGCCCAGTTGCGGCTCGAACAGATGAAAGCCTCACGCGGCCCGCTCGCCGCCATCTACATCGGTCTCGCCCTCGGGTTGCTTGGCGGCGGCATCTATTTTGTCATCACGCTCCTGAACGATACGGCCGGCCTCGGCAGCGGGCTGGCAGCCCTGATGTCTGGGATGGTGGGCAGCGCTGCCGGACTTGTGTTTCATCGCCTCGTTCTGGATCGTCCCGCCAAGGCCCGCAAGCCGAAGAGTTAACGGTTCCTCCAACCCGCATCAACAGCGGGTGCATTCCTGAGGCAGCACACCGATGAGAACGATTCTCCTCTCCCTGATTGCAGTCATCGCGTTGTGGGCCACGCCCGCTCGCGCCGCCGACTTCTTCTTCAAGGACGGCGATACCGTCGTCATGATCGGCGACAGCATCACCGAACAGCATCTCTACAGCAACTACGTCGAGATGTGGACGGTGGCGCGCTTCCCGGCCTGGAAGTTGACGTTCCGCAACACCGGCATCGGCGGCGACACCTCCGGGGGCGGTAACAGTCGTTTCAAGCGCGACGTGCTGCGCTACAACCCGACCGCGATGACCATCGATTTCGGCATGAACGATGGCGGCTATCAGCCCTTCAACGAGCCTCGATTCAACAATTACGCGAAGGGCCTGCAAGGGATGGCCGACCAGGCCAAGGCAGCGAACATCCGCGTTGCCTGGGTCACGCCGCAACCGCTTGACACCGACCTCCCCGGCGCCACCGAACCCAACGCCTACAACAAGACCCTCGAGAAGTACGGCGACCTTGGTGTCAAGGGGACTGCGGAAAAGTACCAGGGTCTCTTTGTCGATCAGTTCCATCCTTACCTCGAGGTGCTAAACCGGGCGCGCGCCGAAGCCGCTCAGGCGAATAAGAAATACGACCGCATCACCGCCGGCGATGCGGTCCATCCGGGTCCCCCCGGTCAGGCGCTTATGGCCGCGTCGATCCTCAAAGGGCTGAACTTCCCGAAACTCGTCTCGTCCGTGGAGATTACCGCCGGCCAGAAAGTCGGCGAAGTCTCGAAGAACTGCTCCGTGACGGACCTGAAGGGTGATGCCCAGTCCATCAGCTTCAAGCGTCTCGACGAGGCGCTGCCGTTCTTCCCGCCCGAGGCGGAGTCGATCCTCAAGTGGACGCCGTTGATGGATGAACTGAACGATTATCGCCTCAAGGTGACCGGGCTGAAGATGGAAGGCAAGTACGAGGTTCGTCTCGGCGGCAAGAAAGTTGCGGAGTACACGGCCGACGATTTGGCGAAGGGCGTCAACCTCGCCGGCCCGGCCCTGAAAGCGGGACCGATCGCGGATCAGGCCAAGGCAGTGAAGGCCGCCGTCGAGAAGAAGAACCAGTTTCACCACAACCGCATCTTCCGCGGAGTCGTCCTGGCGAACGTGGGCGGCATCCCCGATTGGCTCGACATCAAGTTGAATCCGAAAGAGATTGAGGAGAAACGCGAGGCGGCATTCAAGGACCGAATGGCGAAAATGCCCGAACTCGACGCCGAGGTGCGTAAGGCCCTCGAAATGAAGGCGCACACCGTCGAGATCGTGCCGGTGAAGCAGTGAGGCCATCGCCGCAAAACGGAGCGAGAAGATGAGCAACCACAAGAGGCAACGGATCGGAAGAGCAGCGTTCTGTCTGCTCCTGCTCGCCGGTTGCGCCACGGCTCAGGCCGGCGACTGGCCTGGCTGGCGCGGTCCGACCGGCGCGGGACTCTCTGACGAGAAAGACCTCCCCCTGACCTGGGGAGGCAAGACGAACGAGAACGTGCTGTGGAAAGTGTCGTTGGTGGGCCGGGGCTACTCCAGCCCCATCGTCTGGCGCGACCGCGTCTTCATCACGAGTGCCGTCGTGACGAAGACGAAGGGCGAGGAGACGCAAGTCCCCGAGCATCTCGTCACCTGCTATCAGGTGAGCGACGGCAAGAAGCTCTGGAGCAGCCCCATTCCGCCAGGGGCGTGGCCGAAGGAGAAGCCCGAGACGTATGCCGTGCCGACGCCCGTCACTGACGGCGAACGGGTCTATGCCTGGTTCGGCTCGTCGAAGATGGCCATGATGGCCGCCGTGGACTTCGACGGCAAGGTCCTCTGGCAGAAGGAGTTCCCCGGCGCGTACGTCCTCAACCCGGCTCTTTCCAGCAGCCCCGTCCTCTACAAGGACACGGTCCTCCAGCTTTGCGACCAGGGCGGCGGCAAGGGCTTCCTGCTCGCGCTGGACAAGAAAACCGGCGATGAGAAGTGGCGTCAGGCCCGCAAGACGGAATCGTACAACAACGTCACTCCGGTGCTGATCTACGTTGCGGGCAAGCCGGAATTGATCGTCAACGCCTCGAACGCCCTGCAAGGCCTCGACCCGGCGAACGGCAAACTGCTGTGGTCGTGCAAGGGGCCGTTTGGCTTCGGTGCGTCGGTGGCCTACGGCGGCGGGCTGATCTATGCCGAGAATGGCGCGGGCGGCTCGCCGGGCGTGTGCGTCGATCCATCGGGCGAGGGAGACGTCACCAAGACCAACGTGAAATGGCAGATTCCGAAAGCTCCGGGTTCCTACTCCTCGCCGGTGATCGCGGGAGACT
>JBBRIK010000164.1:0-8105 GCA_038221045.1 Gemmatales bacterium | reverse complement strand
TCTTCCATATCCCCACCCGCCCCGTCGGGGTCGCGGCTCGCCATCCAGCACGAGCCGCGACCGCAAGGGAGCGGCTTCTTCCAACCGTTCCATTCTTGGTGAACACCTATCTCCGCCTCTCCTGAGGACGGGGAGGGGAAGAGCGCGAAACGACAAGCAAGACAACACTTCCCGCGCACGTTTTTTCGGTCCAACTCCCGTTTGTGTGCTAGGCTGCAACGAGGGCAAGATTTGCCAGGCTTCTCCCTGTTGACGTTGGAGTCGGTGTGGGAGAATCCTGGACCCGGAATCGATCCGGACACATTGCTGCAACCCAAGGTGGAGCTGGCCGTGAGGAAACTCCTGATCGCAAGTCAGAAGAGCGGCGTCGGCAAAACGACGACGTCGATCAACCTTGCCGCCGGAGCCGCCGTGGCCGGCGCCCGCGTTCTGCTGGTCGAGACGGATCCTCTGAACAACATCAGCAGCGCTCTCAACCTCGCCGAACATCCGGGGCGCAAACCGCTGCGTCAGGCCGACATCGATCTACCCGGCGTCCTCTGCTGCGGCGTCATCCCCGGGCTGGACGTGTTTAGCCCCTATGAAGAAGGCGGCTGCAACGATGACGACCTCGATCGCCTGCTCCAACTGCTGTCGCTGGACGCCTTCAAGGAAAGTTACGACTGCCTGATCGTCAATGCCCCGCCGTTTTTCGGAGGCCGGCCCGCTCCGCTCCTGGCCTGCGCCGATGAGTTCCTCGTGGTCATGCAAGCTGAGCCGATGGCCTACCGGACCATGCCTGCCTTTCTGGAGATGGTCCAGCGAGCCAGTCAGGGCGAAGGTCACACAGCCCGCATGCGCGGCATATTGCTGACGCTTCCCGAGACCGAAACGGTCGGAGGACGCTGGGAACGCGAGTTGCGCGGACGCTTCGGCGGTCGTGTGATGCCCCAGGTCATCCCCTTTGACGAGGAAGTCGGCAAGGCGACGCTGTTCGGTCACATCGTCCTGCACGCCAGCCCCGAGACGCCCGCGTCGGTGACCTATCAGGAACTCGTGGGCGAGTTGCAGCTGGCCCGCGACGCGAAGAAGGCGGCCCGTCCGGTCGAGGCAACGCTGCTGGTGGCGGCCGCTGCCGTCCGAGCGAATCCGCCGGCGCTGCGCACCGTGTCTGCTCCGGTCATTCCACGCAAATCGTCGGTCCGAACGCCGCGTATTCGCGTTCCTGCTCCTGTCCCGAGCATGCTTCGAGCCGATCCGCCGATCGAGGCGCCTCCGCCGGAGGCGCCGGTCGTTCATTATCCGGATCCGGCTCCCGAGCCGATCGTGCCTTCGCACGTCGCGGCCGCTCTCGAGGCGGAGCAAGAGCCGCCGCTGCCCCCGTTGCACACGTCATCCCGTCCCTGGCTGATCTGGGTCGGCCTCGCTGTCGTCGGCGGCATCGGGCTGCGCTTCATGCCACTGCCGGACTTTGCCCTGCCAATGGTCGTAGGATTGGCCGTTGCCGCTGGTGTGACACTCTTCCTGCATATCTTCATGCAGACGCCGGGGCAGCCTCCTTCCGCGCCGCCGGCACCTCCTCCCGAGCCGCCCGTGCCGGAGAAACGGCCCTCGCAACCGCGCAAGAAACTGCCGAGCCGCTGACCTGACTCGCCGCTCGCGGCTTTGCAGTCTTCTGCCAAGCCGCAAGCGGCGAAGAACTATCCCTTCCCTCGGGCAGCGTCCACACCCTTCGTCGTCACCCAGTATTTCGCCAGCATGTTCGGCTTCTCCCACGCCGGCAGCGCGCGCGGATTCCTCAGATACTCGAGGAACACTCGCGCCACTTCGCTGAAATGCGCCTCGTGTCCTGTCCGATAGACGTCCGGAATCGTGATCTGCACCTCGCCGCGCTGCTCCACCAGCCCGACGCCGGGATACCTCGTTTGCAGCGTCTCCACATGCTTCTTCAATGCCGTGACGACGCCGGCCTTGTGCTCGCCGGGGACGATATACAACTCGGGCCGATAGTTCTGCTCGCGATCCTGCCGCACCTCGACCCGTGAGCGCGTGCCGCGAAAAACAGCGAAATGCGTATCGCCCGATCCTGCCTCGGCCTCGTAGTCCCAGAGTACATTCAGCTTCACATGGATGCCGCGCACGGTGTACGACACGAGGGTATTACAGAAATACTCCAGCTTCCCGCCGTGGACCGCTTCCGCGAGGAAGGGCGCGAAGTCCGCCTCGCCGGTGACGCGCTGATAGTCCTCCTTCGTCAGCACGGTCGGCCAGCGCTTCGCGGCGACGAGGGTGAGGTCACTCGTGCAGCTGATCGCCTGAGCGGGTAAGAGCAGCCACGGGACGAGATCGACGAGATGCGTCCCGACGTCGCTGAGTCCCTCGCCCTGCATGACGACGTCGAAGTACCAGTTCGGCCGGCG
Organism: Gemmatales bacterium; assembly: GCA_038221045.1. Taxonomy (GTDB): domain Bacteria; phylum Planctomycetota; class Planctomycetia; order Gemmatales; family Gemmataceae; genus JBBRIK01. The sequence goes on along the minus strand of JBBRIK010000164.1, from coordinate 5,706 downwards.
CAACGGCACTCCCGCGACGGTCTTCATGAGGAAGTGCTTGCTCTCCATGAACACGCCCGGTTCGCCCGCCGTTCCCGGGACGATCGAGCCGAACACATCGGGATCGTTTAGCAATTCCCGCTGAAGGAGAGAGGTAATCTCGAAGCGTTCGGTCATGATGTCGTAGGCGATCAGTCCCCTGGCGTCGGCCTCATCGAGCGCCTTCTGGAGCTTCGGAAAATCGGCGGCGTCGATAATCCAGGGCTTGTCGGCGAGGACGTGCAGGCCGGCCTCGATGGCGGCGAGGAGGGCGTTGATCTTGTCGCGATTGAAGCCGGCAAGGACGACGACGTTGCCTGGCTTCTCTTTCAGGGCGCGGGCCAGCCAGTCGGGCGAGGTGTGGCTCTCGACTTGCCAGTTCGTCGGATTCGCTGCTCGTGTATTGAAGCCGGCAATACGACTGAGGTGAGTGAGGACCTCCGGGCCGAGTGGCGCATAGACGTCAACGCGGGGCGCAACGTCAGGAACCATCTCCTTCTGCACCAGTGCGGCGTGAAAGTGTCCGGGATTGAGCGTCATGAGGCGGACGGGTTGCATGGGAGGGTTCCTCAAGATTTTCCTTCCGTCGCGGCGGGACCGATGCCATAACTAGCGTCATGGGATCGAATCGGCCAGTTTTGCCACTTGCGGCGGAGCGGGTTTTCTCGCGAACTGGCAAGCTAAGGAGGTATCCAATGCGTTGTCCTCTGTTGATGCTGGCGCTCCTCGCGGTCTTACCGGCTCGCGCCGAGGAACCGAAGAAGAAAACCAACGTCCTCTTCATCGTCTGCGACGATCTGAACACGGCGCTGGGCTGCTATCGTCATCCGCTGGTGAAGTCGCCGAACATCGACAAGCTGGCCGCGCGGGGCATGCGCTTCGATCGCGCGTACTGTCAGTTCCCGCTGTGCAATCCTTCGCGGGCGTCGATCCTGACGGGGCTGCGTCCCGAGACGACAAGCGTGTTGGAGAATCAGACATACTTCCGCAAGAACCTTCCCGACGTGGTGACGCTGCCGCAGATGTTCCGCAACAACGGCTACTTCGTAGCTCGCGTCGGCAAGCTGTATCACTACGGCGTTCCCGGCCAGATCGGCACCAACGGCATGGACGATCCGCCCTCGTGGGAGGTGCGCGTCAATCCGAAGGGGCGCGACAAGGAAGAGGAAGATCAACTGACCAACTTCATGCCGAAGAACCCGAACCTTGGCGCCTCGCTGGCCTATCTCGCGGCGGACGGAACGCCGGAAGAACAGACCGATGGCAAGGTCGCGGCGGAGGCGATCAAGCTGATGGAAGCGAACAAGAACAAGCCCTTCTTCCTCGCGGTTGGTTTTTTCAGGCCGCATGTACCGTGGATCGCTCCGAAGAAGTTTTTCGAGATGTATCCCCTCGACAAGATCAGCGTGCCGAACGAGCCGGATCACCGCAAGGACGTGCCTCGGCCCGCTCTGGCCTCAACGCCGGTGCCGAACGCCGGTCTGACTGCCCAGCAGGTCCGCGAGTGCCGGCGCGGTTACTACGCCTCGGCCACGTTTGTCGATGAGCAGGTCGGCAAGGTGGTCGATGCGCTCGATCGGCTGAAGCTGGCAGACAACACAGTCATCGTCTTCTGGGGCGATCACGGCTGGCACCTGGGCGAGCATGGCTTGTGGCAAAAGATGAGCCTGTTCGAGGAGTCAGCGCGAGTGCCGTTGATCGTGTCGGCGCCGGGCATGAAGGCGGGCGGTAAGGAATCGGGCCGGCCGGTCGAACTGATCGACGTCTATCCGACGCTGGCTAGCCTGTGCGGTCTGACGCCGCCGAAGGACCTCGAAGGCAAGAGCCTGCAACCGCTGCTGGACGATCCGTCGGCGGCATGGAAGGAGGGGGCGTACACCGTGGTGCGTCGTCCTGGAGGGGGCGATAAGGGGATCATGGGTCGCAGTGTGCGGACGGAGCGCTATCGCTACACCGAATGGGACGACGGCAAGAGAGGAGCGCAGTTATACGATCACGAGAAGGACCCGCACGAGTACGTCAATCTCGCGAAGGACGAGAAGCACGCGGAGACGGTGAAGAAGCTGGCGAAACTGCTGCGCGAGACCGCACCGAAGAAGTGAGGCGATGCTGTCTTGCCGCTTTCCGCGAAGCGGGCGGCGCGCTACGCCGCAAGCGGCCCGATCAGGCGGCACTCACCGATCCACGAGGCGAAGGTCGAGTTCCTCGACGAGCTTGCGAGGAGTGAAGGAGAAAGGCGTGGTTGTGACGCTCCCATAGTGAGACGGGATGGGAATGTAGACGAAGTTTTTCCAATGGGTCTTCCGAGCGACAGCTCCTTTCTCGAATTCTATCAATTGACGTTTCAGTTTCCCCAGGGCGGCCAGCTCCGACTCCGAATACACCCGTCTTCTCGCTACACGTTGGTCTTGATCTAGAATTGGCTCAAGTAGCTTTTTCCGTCGCCGCTTTTCTTCATCCATCTCTGTCTTCAATCTGTTTTCCGCCGCCTTCGCAGATGTCCTCACAAGCACCTTCACGTCCCGCTTCAGGAGAATCCCCTCAATCTCATACTTCCCCGCGACGACTTCCGTCTTTGCGGAGCAGCCCTCTCGGGACACGAACTCAATCTGAGCGAACGAGAGAAGCTCGCCGTTGAGGGTAACGGTCTCCGATACTTTGGCTTCGAGAGGCTTGCCCGAAAGCGAAAATGCGAGGAACAGAGCCGGACCATCAGCCAGGAGCAGGGCAGGAAACCAGATGCGGAAGTACCGACGCTTGCGTGCTGCCGGCGCTGGCTCAATCTGTGTCGTCGGATAGGGAGGATACACGGTTCAACTCGTTTCGACGACCTCGACCATCACACACGAGATGTTGTCCTTCGAGCCGCCGTCGAGGGCGTATTGACACAGGCCGTCGGCGCATTCCTGCATGTCGGTCTTGTCCTTGATGAAGCTCAGCAACTGCTCGTCCGTGATGACGCCGCACAGGCCGTCGGTGCAGAGCAGGAACCGGTCGCCGGCCTGGAGCGGGACGACCTTCACTTCCGCCGCGTCGGTCATCTCCTTGACCTCGTTGGAGCCGAGGAATTTCCAGAGGAAGTTGCGATAGCGGTGCGTCCGCGCCTCGACCGCCGAGATGGTCTTGGCCTCGACTAGCGCCTGTGCGATCGAGTGATCGACGGTCAACTGCTCGATCTTGCCCTTGCGGATCAAATAGACCCGGCTGTCGCCCAGGCCGGTGACGTACATCGCGGCGCTGGCCTTGCGCCAGACGCTCATCACGACCGTCGTCCCCATGTTCTTCAGTTCGCGATCCAGGGCGGCCATCGCGATGATTTCCTGATTCGCTTGCAGGATCGAACGGCGCATGATCGTCTTGACTTCCTCCGCGCCGACGATGCCGCTGATGTGCTTCTTCAGCTCGCGCGGCAGGATCTCGATGGCGCGTTTGCTCGCCACCTCGCCGGCCGTCTGTCCGCCCATACCGTCGGCGACCAGACAGATCGTCAGATCGGGGAACACCTTGACGTCAACGGCGTCCTCGTTGTTCTCGCGATAGTTGCCCAGCAAGGAACACTTGCCGACTTGTAGCGCCAGTGCCATGGGCCTACCCTGTCCTTTTTCCAGTTCCGCGGTTGAGTGGTCAGACCCCCAACCCGATTGATCCGAGAGAGGCCGGGAATCGGCTGGACGGGTTCCGCGCCCAGCCCTGCCTCTTCATCTGACCATAATAACCTGTCGCTCTCATTTTGCCAGCCCTCTGAGAGCGAAATTTGCCATGCCTCGCGGGGCTGCGAGCCTCTCGGGCGTCAGCGGCGGCGTGATCGGCGCGGTTGCTTGACCGTTTTTGCCGGAAGAGTCTATAATCGAGCTTATGCCGATGCTGCCGCCCGCACGGCATTCCCAGCGAGAGAGAGACCGCCATGCCCGTGCAGATGGAACTGAAGCGCATCATCATCAGCGAAATCCACGAGCAGCAGATTATCGTGCTCAAGGAAATCGAAGGAGATCGCACCTTCTCCATCATGATCGGCATCTTCGAGGCGACCAGCATCGACCGCCGCGTCAAGAAGATGGAGTCGCCCCGGCCATTGACCCACGATCTGGTCGTCAGCGCCGTCGAGCAGATGGGCGGCGAGATCAACGACGTTTACATCAGCGAGTTGCGCGACCACACCTACTACGCCAAGTTGCGCGTCAAGCACAACGGCGAACTGATCGAGGTCGATAGCCGGCCCAGCGATGCCATCGCCCTGGCCGTCACCGCCAGCGTGCCGATCTACGTCGCCGAGGACGTTCTCGACGAGGTCTGCGGCGATTGACCTCCCGCCTTCTTCAATTCGGCGGCGGGGCATTGCAGCCCTCTTCCAACTCCAGTTCGCTTCGCGATTCCTGCCGGCTTCGTTCGCCGAAATACTTGCGCGGGTTGCCACACATCCAGCAGGAGCATGTCACTCGCGTATGGACACAAATGCCGAGGCAGCGCGGTGTCGGCGGAAGGTCTCGGAGCGCCAGCAGGCGTTGCGCCCGTTTCTTCACGCTTCGGATCTGACAACGGCGAAAAGCTCGATCGCTCATGTGGGTCTCCCCCAAAGCGTTGCCAGCACTCAGGATTTGAAAGCGAGCAGTTCTTCCAGATGCACCTGCACCGATTCGGCCAGGGCATCGAGGTTGTAGCCCCCTTCGAGACAACTCACCAACCGGCCCTTGGCATGAGTTTTCGCCACCTCCAACAACTTCTTCGTCAGCGTCGTGAAGTCCTCCGTCTCCAGGCCGAGCGAGCCGATCGGATCGTTGACGTGAGCGTCGAACCCGGCGCTGAGAAGGACCAACTCCGGCTTGATCTTGTCGGCCGCCTTCTCCAGCCCCTTCGTGAAGAGATCGAGATAGTCCTTGCGTGACGTGCCGAACTTGACCGGGACGTTGAGCGTGTAGCCGTCGCCCTTACCCTTGCCGGTCTCTTCCGCCGCTCCCGTACCCGGATAGAAGCCCCGGCCGTAGCGGTGGATGCTGTAGAACATCACCTCGGGATCCTCGTAGAAGACGTCCTGCGTTCCGTTGCCGTGATGGACGTCCCAATCGACGATCAGCACCTTCGTCAGTTTGTGCGCCGTTTTCGCGTGATGAGCCGCCAGGGCGATATTGTTGAACAGGCAGAAGCCCATCGACCGCTTCGGCGTCGCGTGATGGCCGGGAGGTCGCACCAGACAGAGGGCCGTCCTGTCGTCGCCCTTCATCACGGCATCGACGGCCGACACGCACGCGCCGGCGGCGGCCAGGGCAACATTGTGCGAATCGGGACTGACGACGGTGTCGGCATCGATGCGTCCGCCGCCGTGGGCCGCCAGTTGCTTCACCGACTGTACCAACTTCGGATCGTGCAGCGCGGCGACGGCGTCCTCCTTCAGCGGCGTGTACTTGCCGGCGGTACACTTCTCGATCAGTTTCGCCTTTTCGAGGCGAGCGCTGATCGAGCGGAGGCGGTTGGCCGTTTCGGGATGCTTGCCGGTTTCGTGCTTGAGGAAGAGTGGATCGGTGTAGAGCAGGGTCATGTTGGGGTCCTCCGTCGTCATTGTAAGAATCGGCGTCGCTGTCACCCCGGCAAGAAAGAAACTCCGTCGTAGCCGAATTCGGCCCACTTCGGGTGTATTGTTGGGCCGAAGTAGGGGGCCATAGGCTAAAAGAATGTTTGCGGGTAGTATACCCC
>JBBRIK010000163.1:0-8122 GCA_038221045.1 Gemmatales bacterium | reverse complement strand
AGCGTGCCGCAGATACAGATGCAGGCCACGGACCAGCCGAGAACGAAGGTCAATTCCATCAGCGGAGTAGTGGTGCGACCTTCCGGATTGACGAGCAGGTGTTCCGCGGTCATGAAATAGGTCCGGAGCATGGCGATGATGCCCAGGGCCAGGCCCAGGGCCAGCCCCATCATCAACTCGTGGCGCAACGCGCGAAACCACTGGCCGATCGTGATGTGTCCCAGCGACAAGGCGCGAATAATCAGCGTTGCCGCTTGCGAGCCGGAGTTGCCGCCCGTCGAGAGACACAGCGGCACGAACAGGGCCAGCACCGTCACCGATTTCAATTCGTCGTCGAAGTGGGCCATCGCGTTGAAAGTGAACATCTCCGCGATGAAGAGCGCCGCCAGCCAGATGATGCGCTGCCGCCAGACCTTGATGAAGCTGGCTTCCAGATAGTTCTCGGTGATCGGGGCCACGCCGGCCTGACGTTGCAAGTCCTCCGTCGCCTCGGACTGGATGACGTCGAGGACGTCGTCATAGGTCACGATGCCAACCAGCCGGCCATCGTCGGTCACGACGGGAATGGCGAGCAGGTCATAGCGCGCCATCTCATGCGCCACTTTCTCGCGGTCGTCCTCCACCTTGACCGACACAATCTTCTCCTCCATGAAGTCGCGCAGGACAGCGGTACGAGGCTTCATGATGAGGTCGCGCAGCGACACCACTCCCAGCAACTTGCGCTGCTCGCCGACGACGAAGACGTAATAGATCGTCTCCTTGTCGGGTGCCTGGAGCCGCAGACGATCCAGCGCCTCGCCGGCGCTGATGTTTTCCGGCAGCCAGGCGTAATCCGTCGTCATGGTGGCGCCGGCCGTGCCTTCCTGGTGCTTGACCAGCATGGCAATGTCGCGGCGATCCGCCTCGTCGATCAGACGCAGAAGAGCTTCGGTCACTTTCGGATCGAGCTTGCGGAGCAGGTCGGCGCGGTCGTCGGAGGACATCGCCTCGATGAGCTTCGCCATGTGTACCTGGCCGATGCCGGCCACCATCTTCACCTGCCATTCGAGCGGGAAATACTCGAAGATCGCGGCCTGGTTGGCGATAGAGGTGTGTTCCAGAATGCGCCAGACGTCCTCGACGTTGAACTCGTCGTAGAGCGCCTCGGCCACGGTCGCCGGGTGCAGCGCGTCGCACAGTTCGCGCATGCTCTCATCGCTGTTCTCTTGCAGCATGGCCCGGATGATCGGCCCGAACAGAGGGTCAGCCATATCGATGTCTCCACTACTCCCCCAGCACGGGGATCTCGCTTGCTCCCTGCTCCATCACGCGAAGCACGAGATTGTCGATCAGTCGCGTCGTCCCCAGGCGCACGGCCAGCGCCAGCAGCACCGTCCCGGCGAGCCGGCCCAGCGGCGCGAGCGTCTCCGCATCGACGATGGCTGCATATTCCAGGCGCGCTTCCGTCACATCCTTGACGACGTTCTCCATCGTTTGCCGGACTGTCGCTCCGTCGCGCTCCCCCGCGAGGACACCGTCGCGCCCGGCACAGAGAGCACGATACAGGACGATGGCTCGTTCGCGCTCCTCGAAACTCAGATACTGATTCCGCGAACTGAGAGCCAGTCCATCGGCCTCGCGAATCGTCGGACTGATCCGCAGCGCCGCCGGCACGTTCAGGTCGCGCATCATCCGGCGCAGGACAATCACCTGCTGCGCGTCCTTCTGTCCGAAGTAAACGGCGTCGGGGCCGACCATGTTCAGCATCGTCAGCACAACGGTGCAGACGCCGCGAAAGTGTCCCGGCCGGGCGGCCCCTTCCAGAACGTCTTGCAGTTCGCGGACCTCGACGACGGTGCGGAATCCCTCGGGATAGACTTCCTCGACTCCGGGAGCGAAAAGCAGATCGACGCCTTCGCGCTCACACAATGCGACGTCCTTCTCGAAGGGGCGCGGATAACGGCTGAGGTCTTCGTGCGGGCCAAACTGCGCGGGATTGACGAAGAGCCAAACGACGACCAGACCGCACTCATTCCGGGCAGCGCGAATCAGGCTGGCATGACCCTCGTGGAGCGCGCCCATCGTCGGCACCAGGCCGATCCGTTGTCCGGCAGCGCGGGCGGTGGCCACGGCGCGGCGGATTTCCTCGACGCGAGTGACGACAGTCGGAGTCACGGTTTCGCTCCCTCGCCCGGTTCGGGCTGCCCCAGCACCAGCGCGAGATACGAACGTCGTTCGACGTTCTTCAGGTGCAGCTCCTCCGCCAACTTCAGAAGCGTCTGTTCGGCGAGAGCGAGTTGGTCCTCCGGCGCGACGATCTCGACCTCGGCAAAGCGTCCCACTCCCTCGACGTCGTCCAGGCAGACGTTCATCGTGAAGCCGGCTCGCTCCAGGGAATACTGCTTGCGGCGCTTCCGAACGATGGCGACGGGCTTGTAACCCAGATGACGGAGCAACTGGAGATACTGGGCCGGCATGTCCGCGCCGTCGGGAAGGGGCAGTTCCAGTTCCGTCCGGGCCTTGACCTCGCGTTTCAGCTTCGGCCCCTTGTAGGTGAAAAAGGCGGCCTGGCCGACGCGACGTAGTCGAAACGCCTCGCCGGTCTGTCGAAAGTCGCGGTCCGGGGCCGCGAGATACTGGTCCTCCTCGTCGTGCTGCTCGAACTTCGTGACACCCCACGAGGCAAGGATTTGTTCGAGTACCGCGAAGTCGGCCCCGGCGAATTTCTGTTCGATTTCGAGCATATTGACGAAGGCTCCCCGATGCGGACGCGGAATCGCGCCGCTAGAATCATGATAGAGCTATTCCCGATAATGAGTGGTGCGTGTTGAGTGAGGGATGTATGCCCGAGTTCCATCAAGCGTGCAAGGTGGGCGACGTGCCGGAAGGCGAGGGCAAGGCGGTGCAGGTCCGCGGCAAGGTGATCGCCCTGTTCTGCGTTAACGGCGAGCATCATGCAATTGACGACATGTGTCCGCACATGGGAGCGTCGCTCGCCGGCGGCTACGTCGAGGACGGCATCGTCACCTGTCCCTGGCACGCCTGGCGTTTCCGCATTACCGACGGCACCTGGGCGGACAACAAACGCGTCAAGATCGGCAGTTATCCCGTGCGCATCGAGGGCGACGACATTCTAATCGGCGTCGATCCTCCGCCGCCGAAGAAACAGGAGTCCTGACCATGACGACTCGTATTCCACGTCCTCGGCTGCTGTTGCCGGCCGCCGGGGTGTTGTTGCTCCTCGGCGTTCAGGGGGTCTCGCAAACGCAGCCCGCGCCCAAACCGGCCGAGCGCTTCATGCCAAAACTGGAGGCCGTCGCCGAGACGAAACTGCTCATGGAAGGACTCAACCAGGCGAACTTTCGCGGCCTGGAGAACCTGCTCAAACAGAAGCCCGATTCGCTGGAAGCCTGGGGATTCGCGCGCGGCCAGGCGTTGCTGATTGCAGAGACGGGCAACCTGCTGCTGCTGCGTCCGCCGCGCAATCAAGGACGCGACGCCTGGCAGATGCGGGCGACCGAGTTGCGCGATAGCGCGACGGCACTGGCGCGAGTGCTGGCGCAACAGGATTACGAAGGGAGCCGGGCCGCTCTGGGACGCCTGGCCAACACCTGCAATCGTTGCCATCAGGGCTTCCAGGCCCCGGTTCGCGTGGTCCCGTTCGCCAAGATGGTTGAGCAGACGCCCTGAAGGTTTGCGGCGACGCGATCGCTGAACTCGCTTGACAGGTTCATTCGAGACTAATAGCCTTTCGACGAGAAGATTCCTCGACGAGAATCGAATAACGCGGCAGACCGGACGGGCGCGACGTGTGTCCCGGCCGGTCCTCCCATCCTTGCATCGAAGACGAGACGCTCCATGGCGACGCAACCCGCTCCGCATGTGCCCCCGCCGCGGCCGACCGAGATTCGGCTCTACAGCCACTCCACGCTCTTTTACTGGTGGCCTGTCTGGGTGATGGGCTTCATCCTCGCGGTTCTGACGTACTTCGGCCACGAATACATGGTCATCGTCCCCGGCGACGCGGAAACGTCACGCGATTGGGACGTCCAGGTTGACAAGGACACCCGGCAGAAACGCGAAGGCATTCTCCTCAAACACGAAACCAACGAGGAGAAGCAACATCACCTCGCGCCCGGACCCAAGGACGAGAAGGACTGGAAAGAGAAGAAACCCGAAGTGAAACTGCACTCCACCTCGCGCAAGGGGTATGGCGTCCTTTTCACGGTCGTGCTGCTGGTGGTGGTCTTCATCACGAACGTCCCCCTGCGCGGCATGCTGTCGCTGATGATTATCATGCTCATAATCCTGCTGTCGATCATCTTCGCCTTGGCAGGCATCTGGGATCGAATCCTCGCCACCATCTCGCTCCTCGACATTCGCATCAATATGGCTGGATATGTGTTCATCTCGAGCGGACTTCTCGCTCTCTGGCTGCTGGCTTTCTTCTTCTTCGACCGGCAGGTGTACATCACCTTCATGCCCGGCCAGTTGAAGGTGTGTCTGGAGATTGGCAGCGGCGAGAAGACCTACGACACGATCGGCATGACGATCGAGAAGGAGCGGAGCGACCTGTTCCGCCACTGGATTCTCGGGATGGGATCAGGAGATCTTGTGGTCCGCACGGCGGGAGCCGACCGGCACGAATTCCGTCTGTTCAACGTGTTGTTCGTCAGCCGCAAGTTGCACATGATCGAGGAAATGCAGCGCGTCCGTCAGGAACGTCAAAGCTGAGGGAGAAGAGTTCCGCCGCTTGCGGCTTTGCAGGAGATGCAAAGCCGCAAGCGGCAAGCAGGGCGAACGCTCACTTCGGTTCTTCGAGCGGGATCTTGACCGGCTGAATGAAGTAGGTCTGTTTCTTATCCGTCTGCAGCCGGGTCATGTGTTCCTCGGCCTCGTTCTTCTTGTTGTAATCGTAGATCTCAATGCGCTTGTTCGCGTTGTCGAAGACGCCCCAGACGACGCGCAGGCGGACGACCTTGCTGGCGCGCGGCTTCTTGGCGCGGACCACCTTCGGTTTCTCCACCTTCTTCTTGACGACTTTCTTTTTCTTCTTTGGTGCGTCCTCGTCGTCGCTGTCCTCGTCGTCGGAGGCTTCCTCGTCGCCGGATGGCTCCTCCTCGCCGGACGCTTCTTCATCTTCGTCTTCGTCTTCTTCTTCGTCCTCGGCCTCATCGTCAACGTCTTCGCGCTTCTGCTCCTCGCCTTCAGCGAAATCAGTGCGGAGTTCGCGGTAGTTCATGGTTCTCTTGCGGGCCATCAGAATCTCCTCGTTGCGGCAGGCGAATCGTTCCGAGTTCCCGGAACGTCTGAACTGTCAAACTAGCGAACGAGCGCCAACCTGACAATATCGAACCCGGCCGCGAGGAGCAGCGAAAAGGCATGAAAATGGATGGAATGGCGCGAACGGGAGTGGAAGTCCAGCGAGCGGGAATGATTCCCGCTCGCCGAGAAAGACAGGGTTATTGCTGAGGCGCATAGCCCTGGGCGGGCATCATGGCGGGGGCCTGCTGCGGGTAGCCATAGCCTTGCGGGTAACCGTAGCCTTGCGGATAGCCGTAGTTCTGCGGATAGCCCTGCTGCTGGCCGTACTGGACCGGCATCACGGGCGCGTTCATCCTCGGCATGTAATAGGGATAGCCCATGCCGACAGGAGTGGGGCCAGGACCGGGTTGGGGCATGGGCAGATGCATCGTGCCGGGCGTCGGCAGTTGCTGCGGCATCATCCCCGGCGGGGGGTTCGGGAACGCCATCCCTTCAGCGGGCGGGCTCATCGCCATCGCGCCGCTGCCGTCGCAGCAGCCACTGTTGCAGGGCATCGGACCGCAGGAAGGGCCACAGTAAGGAGCGGCGCAAGGCGCTTGAGCGCAACTGCCACAAGACGGATTGAATCCACCGGGGATGCAAGAGCCGCCGAATGGATTGATTCCGTCGCAATAGAGGGTGCCGGAACAGACCGGGCTGAAGGCGTTGTACTGTCGAACACAGAAGTTGGCGCCGCAACCGCCACATCTGCGGCAGCCGAAGCAGCCGGCGTTAGCGGTTTCAGTCACCAGGCCAAAGGCGGCCAGTCCGAGGACGGCGCTGAGGATCAGTCGCTTCATTGGTTAGTCTCTTCTCTCCCTGAGTGCGGCGCACGGCAGCGGCCACCCTCCTGATGGGGGCCGCGCGCCTGATATCCCAGGCAACCATACTCGGAGATCGAGACAGAAGGGGAGAACCGAGGGCGATTTCTGCCTTCGGCGCGCGCGGGCGTCCCGCGCCAAGCGCGGGACGCCGTGAATCGTCACAAAGACGAGAGCTTTGCACGATTTTCGCCGTGAGAACGCTTTTTCCTCAAGATCCGCCCGCGGCGATTACTTGAGGTAGCGAAGCGCCTCGCGGGGAGTGACGCGGAGCGCGGCGGCCAGCAGCAGAGGACCGCCGATGCGAACCGGCACCTGGAGTTGCGCCAGAGGCACGTCCGCGGCGACGGCCAACTGCCGGAGCAGGTCGCGCGGCCAGCCGCCGCCATGATGGCGAGCGACTTCCTGCGGCGTGACGCAGTCGGGCATGGTGAAGATTTGCAGAGTCAGGTAGTTTTCCGGAGTGAACTGACCCGACGTGAGCGGCAGACGCAGCAGGTAGATCTTTTGCGGGATGAGTTTGCGGTCGCAGACCACGCTGACCAGCCGCAGTTCGCTGCCTCCGGGACAGCCGAACGCCTCGGCACGGCAGGTGCCGTCCCACAGCGCGGCGACCGACGCCTTGCGAACCTTGCGGAGCGATCCATGCTCATCGATCACAAAATAACGCAGTCCCATGTCTACATCCTTGTAGCCAGAAACCGGGTGAGGAAGAAATCGCGTGAGGAGCATCTTATCGTCTCCTCTCGATTCGCCCAAGCCCAATTGGCAAGGATTCTCCCAGGCGAGCGAAATCCCTTCTCGCCGCTTGGGGCTTAACGGTCAGCGCGCTACGCCGCAAGCGGCAAGAAGGTTTCCGCTCGCCTGGAGCGCGCACTCAAAAGGGGATGTCCTCGCCGTTGCCGCGTCCCAAGCCGGGCTTGGCGCCGAAGCCGACCGATCGCGAAGGCCGGGTCGAAAGCTCGGCGCGGTTGATGTCGAACTGCTTCAGCGCCCAGTCCCAGTCCCAGGAGTCGCTGTCCATGAAGTGCATCACCAGCAGGTTCTTCAACTCCTCGACCTCCGCGAAGCTGTAGTTCTCGGTCGTGCCGACGGCATGCTCCACATCGATCGACTTCAGGATGTCTCCGTGCCAGCGCTGGATCAACTGGCGGCGCAGCGCTCGATCCGGGGCCTTGAAGTGCAGCACGAGATCGATTCGTCCCGGCCGCTTGAAGGCCCGGTCGATCAGGTCGAGGGCGCAATTCGTCGTGAACACGAAGACGATGCCCTCATGCACGGCAATGCCATCGAGCGCACTGAGGAAGACGGCCTGGTCCTCAGTCTCGTGGACCGTCTCGCGATCGCGCAGGGCGAGGTCCATGTCGTCGAAGAAGACGATGCCCCGGCGATCAACGCTGAATAACTCCTGAATGTGATCGTGAGCGCGGGCCTGGCGATAGTTGTCGGGAGTGACGAGCCGATATTCCCAGCGCCGCTGCCGGCACGCTTCCCAGATCCAGCGGCAGGCCATCGTCTTGCCGTTGCCCGGAGCGCCGGTCAGCAGGACGCCGCGCTTGGCCCGTCCTCCATACGCCTTGATGCGATCGACGTTCGTGCCTTCGAGATAGCCGATCGTGTTCTGCCAGAGCAGGTCGAGCTGATCCTGCGGCAGCACCGGCGGATTGCTGGGCGGTTCGCTGTCCCGACGGCAGCGGAGGGCGATGCGATAGAGCTGGCGATAGTCCTGGCGATCGACGGCGATGAAGTCGAGTCCCCAGATGTTGGGACGATCCTCATAGTGGAAGCGAACGCGAACGAAGCGAACTCCCTCGATCTCATAGATGCGCATGCCAATTTGAAAGCCGGGAGCGAATCGGCGATTGTCCGGGTCCCAATCGCGAACGAGAACGCCTTCAAGGGGCAGGACCTGCCCCTTGCGCGACGCCTTGACAAGTGGGGTGTAGAATTCGTCGAGATCGACGGCGATGGGATTGGCGAGTCCGGCCTCCCGTCCGACGGCTTCCAGGAGATAGCGA
>JBBRIK010000162.1:0-8132 GCA_038221045.1 Gemmatales bacterium | reverse complement strand
ACCAGGTCAGCCACTGCACGTACCACTGCCAACGCTCCGGCACGGTCGCAGCCAACACCGTGGCCGTCACGTAGAGATACGTCAACGGATGCACGAAATCGGCTACCGGTGTCAGCCACGTAAACCACTTGGCGTGGAGATTCCAAATCCAGGCGCCGCCATCGCCAAGCAGCGCCCCACGCTGCGCCGCCGGAAAGTTGCGGCGATAGGCCTCGGCCGCCACCATTTTGCCGAACTCCCCGCAGTCCGCCATGGTGGCCACGCAGGTGCGCGGCTTCTTGGCCCGCTGGGGTGGCCATAATCGTTGACGCCGCACTTCGGCTCGTGACGGCGTCGCTTCGGCTGGCACGGTTTCGGACGACGGGGCGGCGGGCGCCGTCTGCTGGCCCAGGCTCAACTCGGCCAACTGCGGCAGTTCATTCTCCTGGCGGGGGCCGTGATGCGCCTGCATTTCACGCACCAATTGGTCCACGGCGGGAGCGTCGAGAAAACATTTGGGCGGCTCGGGATGCGGATCCGCCGCGAAGGTCTGGCCTGTCAGCGTCAGCAAACAAGCTACCTTGTCTTCCTTCCACTGCTTGTCATGGACGCCCACTCCTTGGCCCGGCGCCCGCGTCATGACCCGGCCGCCATCCAAGCCGATGGCCACCACTTCCGGAGCCGGCGCTGTCGGCTCGACGCGTCGATGATGCACGTAGTCTTCGGTCTGCTGATCGCGTTGCTGCTCCATTTCCTTGCCGATCTCTTCCGTCAGACGATTGACATGCCGGCTGCTGATCGACAGTTTGCTGGCCAACTGGAGTACTTTCGCGGCCACGCCATGCGATTTGACTTCCGCCGCCACGCCGACGATCACGTGCAGGAGAGCGGCGCTGTAGCCGTGACTGTCGAGTTTAAGCAGGGGGCGTTGAGGGAAAAAAAGCCCGGCGACAGGCCGGGCAGTAGCACTTCGGTTCGTGGTGTTGGAAGGAGCCGCCTTCGACCTGAATGGTGCGATCGTCTGTGACGACGCCGCAGACGTGCCCACACGCGGGGCAGGGGTGTTCGCAGCCCATTTGTTCAGCTTGCAGGTTGGTGGCCGTCTCCAGGGCACCGGCGGTCAAGCCACGGGCGGCAGCCACCGCGACGGCTTCCATTTGCGCCAGGTCGACGTCGAGCCCTGGCCCCTGCTCGCCAAAGGCACGGCGGACGGCAATTTTTCCCCAACTCCGCGCCAGCTGAGCAACGCTTTCGAGTTCTGCGGAGGTCAGTTTCCTTGAACCCATGACATGTCCATCCTTGGTGTTAGAGCAGTTAGCGCCGGCGAACTTCTAGCTGTCTATCGTACGATGACCGCTTTGCTGCGCAAAGGGGGTCTTGCACTCTGGACTGACCACCCTGTTCGGCCGTCCTTTCCTCTATCTCCTACTCGTGGTATCCTGTCACGAGGATCCGATCACGCTGGAGGAACGGCCATGCCTTTCAACATCGGGGCGTTAGGGATCGACCAACTCAGTGTTGCTGAACGGCTGGAATTGATCGAGCAGATCTGGGACAGCCTGCCGGAGCAGCTAAAACCCGAAGAGGTGCCGGAGTGGCACCGCGCGGAACTCGCCATGCGCCGCGCGGAGGCGGATGCTTCGCCGCGAGAAGGCAAGCCGTGGCGCGAAGCCCTCGCGCGGTTTGAGAGGAGGTCATGAGCCGACTCGTGATCCTTCGGCCCGCGGCCGACGCCGACATTCAGGCAACACACGACGAACTGGAGCGGTTGCAAGCTGGCCTCGGCGACCGGTTCGTAGCCCGCGTTCGGCAAGTGCTTGAGCGCATCGAAGCGATGCCGGAACTGTATGGCTTGGTGTGGCAGGATGTGCGGGCCGCACGGCTGAGGAAGTTCCGGCACTTGGTCTATTATGTGGTGTTCGCGGATCGGATCGAGGTGCTGGCTGTGCTGCATGGTTCTCGGGATGCATCCGCGTGGCAGTCGCGTGTGTGAGCTTGGAGGCAGGGCTGGCGCGACTGGGAATGAACTGATCCCACGGGCCGAACAAATGCTGCAGCGGACAGCCCACGCGAACACGGCTCGTCGTGACATGACGATTTCCTCCGCGTGAGCCGGATTCTGAGCGTGGTCGTTCGGCCGAAGAGGGCGCTCCGGGTGGAACAACTGCTGCTCGACCTGATGCGTCGTCTCGAAGCAGTCGGCGATCATGACGAGTCGCTGTACGACACGGTGGTCCGCGAGAAGATGGGCGACCCGATCTTCTACTTGTTCGTCAAGCCAAAGTCGGGGTACGTCATGCCTGACGACTACGGCATGTCGGATGAGGACAACGGGGTCATCAAGGCCGCGCTTCAGGAGTATATCGCGGGAGCGCTGACCCTCGCCCCCGCGTTGGGCCTGGACACCTTCCACATGCGGCTAGCGGCGTTTCAGAACAGCGCGGTCCGCACCGAGCAGACCAACTACTACGACGACTTCTTTGGGTGGTCCAATCCGAAGTTGTTCGACGAGGCGGGCAACGTCATCCGGCATGGGTAGCAAGGCGGCCGAACTAGCCACTGCAGCCGACGGCGGCCGCGATCTTGGTTTTGCCGAGTTCACTCTCTCTCAGCGCAGCCGCCGTGGCTGAGCTGGGTCCTTCTGCTTGCAGGGGATCACTCAATGTCCACACTCACCCGCCGCCAGCTTCTCCATCACGGCACCTTCGGAATCGGCTCCGTCGCCCTGACGTGGCTGCTGAACGAACAGCGACTGCTCGCCGAGCCTGCCAAGCCGGAGCTGGAACGGAAGCACTTCAACCTGCAACCGAAGGCCGCACACTTCGCGCCCAAGGCGAAGGCCATGATCTCCCTGTTCATGCAGGGCGGGCCAAGCCAGGTGGACCTGTTCGACCCCAAGCCGCTCCTCAACGAGCTGGACGGCAAGCCATTCCCGGGGCAGGTCAAGTACGACAACGCGGCGCAGGCCAGTTCCAAGGTGCTCGGCTCGCCGTGGAAGTTCGCCAAACACGGGCAGTCCGGAATCGAGCTGTCGGAACTGCTCCCGCACCTCGCCGGGGTGGTGGACGACGTCACCGTGGTCCGGTCGATGACCAGTGGCGTGAACAACCATGTGCAGGCGATCCACGCGCTGAACACCGGGCGAATCCTGTCCGGGCACCCGGTGCTGGGCAGCTGGCTGTGCTACGGGCTGGGAGCGGAGTCGCAGGAACTGCCCGCTTTCGTCGCCCTGCCCGACCCGGTCAGCCACCCGGTCTCCGGGACCGACCACTGGTCCAACGGCTGGCTGCCATCGATATTCCAGGGGACGGTGATCCGCTCGCGCGAGCCGCGGATCGCCAACCTCGACGCGCCGCCGCAATTGAAGGGTGCCCCGCAGGAGCGGCTGCTGAGCTACCTGGAGGCGTTGAACCGGGACCACCTCGCCGCCCACCCCGGCGAGCAGGACCTTGAGGCCCGCATCGCCGGCTACGCTCTCGCGGCGAAGATGCAGACCGCGGCGAAGGAAGCCCTCGACCTGTCGCGGGAGAGTGAGAGGACCAAGGCGCTGTACGGTATGGACGAACCGGCGACGGCCGAGTACGGCGCGCGTTGCCTGATCGCCCGGCGACTGGTCGAGCGCGGCGTTCGCTTCGTCCAGGTGTTCACCAGCAACCAGCTATGGGATCACCACGGGTCGATCCGCACGGCGCTGCCAGCCGCGTGCAAGAAGACCGACAAGCCGGCCGCGGCGCTCGTGAAGGATCTGAAGCAGCGTGGCATGCTGGACTCGACGATCGTGGCGTGGGGCGGGGAGATGGGCCGGCTGCCGGTGATCCAGAACGACGCCGGCCCGGCGAAGGTCGGGCGCGACCACAACACCGACGGCTTCACCTGGTGGTTCGCCGGCGGCGGGTTCCGTGGGGGCTGCGTGTACGGGGCGACCGACGAGTTCGGCCACCGCGCGGTCGCGGACAAGGTGACACCGCACGACTTCCACGCGACTCTTCTGTCCCTGTTCGGCCTGGACGCGCAGCGGCTCGTCTACGCGCACGGCAGCACGGAACTGTCGCTGCTGGACGGTCAACCCGGCAAGGTCGTCACCGGCCTTCTCCGCTGAACCGAGATAGGCCGGATGAAAAGCCGGATGCGGTGAAAGGGTGCGCCGCAGAACGCGGTGTCGGGGTAATAGCATAGGTGTGTGAGAAGCTAGGCCACAGGATGCCGATCATCTGTACGCCCGACGAACGGATGGGAGCATAGCGCCATGTGGGAAGACCCGATTATGGCAGAAGTCCACCGCACCCGCGAAAAGCTAGCGGCGGAATACAACTTTGACGTGACGGCATTCTTCGCGGACCTTCGGAGGCGCCAAGCTGCGTTGGGTGGAAGGCTGATACTGCAGAAGAAGCGGGCCGAACCAACGGCTGAAGCTGGCCGGGGCCGCCATTCTGGTTCTGCGGAGCCCGCGTCGTCGGGGGCGGCCCCGGCAGCTTAGCCTGTTTCGTTAGCCACTAAAGGACGCTGCCCATGCCGGATGTCATCAACTTCTATCGCGTCTCTGACGACTTCGGCTGTTTCTCCAACTTCGCCCCATATCCGGTAAGGATGGGCGCGAAACGGTGGCCGACTGCTGAACATTACTTTCAGGCGCAAAAGTTCGAGGAAGCCGAGCATCAGGAGACAATTCGCAAAACCAAGTCACCAATGATCGCAGCTCGTATGGGCCGTGATCGAAAAAAGCCCCTTCGCCGAGACTGGGAATCGGTCAAGGTGGCCATCATGCGGGAGGTTGTTCGAGCGAAATTCAGCCAACACGAGGATATCCGCCAAATCTTGCTATCGACAGGTGATGCGAGAATCGTCGAACACACCGAGAACGATTCGTATTGGGGCGACGGTGGGGATGGCAGCGGAAAGAACGTGCTGGGGCGAATCCTGATGGAGGTCCGAGACGAGCTGAGGAGAGGTTCCACTGATGAACTCGCTCATTGAAATCTGGCGCTCCATCATCGTTGGAGATCAAAAGTCATGGGTGCTTTTCAAGAATGGCACTTGCGTCATCCTCATGGAACCCGAGGCTGACCTGTCCGCCCAAGCACTTGCCTTGATGACGGAATGGGGTCCGGTCCACGCAGGCTGTTCGGCGGGCGACTTTGGAACCATTGACTTGGTGAATGCGCCCGGTTGGGTGGTGACATCGCATCACAACGATATCTTGACCTACGTTGGCCCTGATGAGGTTGGGCAGCCAGACCCCAGCGACGTGGTTGTGGGTTTGCTCGGGCGGGGGAAGCGCGATCAGGATGCGCAGGAGCTTGAGATCATCCACGTTGAGGACAAGCGTGGCCGAACCAACGGCTGAAGCTGGCCGGGGCCGCCATTCCGGCTCTTCGGTGTCTACGTCTTCCGAGGCGATCCCGGCAGCTTAGCCTGTTTCGTTCGGCCGCAAGAGGTGCCATGACCACATCCTTCGAAATGGATCTCTGGGAGGCTTGGCGCTCTCTCTCAAAGGGAGTCGAGCGCCTTGGTCCGACACCGTCGCCCGAATCACTGGCTGCGGCGTGGTCTGCTTCTGATGCGCAGCTCCGCGAGACGTTTGCTACCCACGCCGGTCGAGATGAGATTGCAGCGCGGTTTCATGTCCCGGAGGATTATGCAACGTTCATGTGCGTGATCGGTGGCGGCTGGAAATGGGAACTGGAGTGGGTGCGCATCTGGGATGCGCGTGAGGTGGCCGAGCGGACCTGCTTCAGCTGCAAAGTCTTTGAACAAGAGTGGGCTGAGCGGGGAAAGGTAGATGGGTTCTGGCTTGAGATCGGTCGCTCGGGTGATAATCATGACCGTCTCCTGTGTTGTGACTTGGGACACCCGCTTTTCGGTGTGATCGCCGAAGCCGAGGATTATCATCCGTGGATGGCCGGTATCAGCTCGTTGTGGTTCCTCGGCGCTAATTTCAGGGACTTCCTTCGCGGAGAAGATACTCTCTTCAAGCGCTCGCAGTCCCCCATTCCGATAACTGACTGGTTGCAGCGTCACCGGGGAAATCAAAGGGGGCAGGTTAGGTTTCACGAGCAACAGTGAACCTAACCTGACCTCTTTTCCTCTACCTTTTCTCTATAACAGGCTTTCAGAATCCATTGTCTGCATTGCCAAATTGATGCATTCGCACGACGGATTTGCCGCCGAACCAGGCGTTGCACCTGGAGAAGGCGCGAGAATGGGATAGGATGTCGATTCGACTCAGACGCGGAGGGAAAAGCAATGGTTGTCACACTTGATCCCAAACTGGAGGCCGCCTTGAAAGAACAGGCCATTCGGAAGGGGGTTGCCCCCGAAGAATTGGTCCTGATCGTTCTGCGCGAACGGTTGCTCGCGGCCGCGCCTCTCGTGCCGCGTGATGAGTGGGAGCGGGGTCTGCTTGAGGCGGCGCGGGACTGTGGCGTGTCCCTTCCGAATTCGGCCCTGAGCAGCGAAGGGTTATACGATTAATGGCCTATCTGATTGATACGACCATTCTTGGACGCCTTGCGAACGCGAAAGACTTGCAGCACGCGGTGGCTGCCCAGGCGGTACTGGAATTACACCGGCGCGGCGAAGTGCTGCACGTCGCGCCGCAGGTCATGGTCGAGTTCCGCAACGTCGCTACTCGCCCCGTGGCGGTCAACGGGTTGGGACTTTCTACTGGGGATACTGAGGCACTGGCAGCAACATTCCACACGAGGTTCTCGCTGCTGGCGGAGACGCCGGACATCTATCCGGCATGGAAGGCCCTGGTGGAGGCGCTCGGTGTTATCGGCAAGCAGGTCCACGATGCCCGCCTTGTTGCCGTCTGCCATGTTCATGCGGTCACGCACGTGCTGACATTCAACGTTTCGCACTTCACTCGCTTGGCAGGATTTGGTTCGGGTATTGTGGTGGTCGATCCCGCGAGCGTGTAAGCCAGACACCGAACATTGACGTCAGGCGAAGCAAGGCTTCCGCGCGTTCACCAAGGCGTCGGCGCTTTGCTCGCCGCGGACTGCAGGAAGCGAGCGATGACTGACCGTCGTGTCCTGATCGTCGGGGCCGGACCCACTGGCCTCGTACTCGCTCTCTGGCTGACCAGGCTCGGGGTGAGGGTACGGATCATCGACAAGACCGCCGAGCCGGGAACCACCTCGCGCGCCGTGGCCGTCCAGGCGCGCACCCTGGAACTCTATCGACAGCTAGACCTTGCTGGCGCGGTCGTTGAGGCCGGCGTCAAGATTGCGGCCGCCAATCTCTGGGTCCGGGGTGCCAGGGCCGCGCGCATCCCCCTGGGCCGGATGGGAGAGGGATTGAGTCCCTTCCCTTATGCGTTGACCTATCCGCAGGACGCCCACGAGCGCTTGTTGATCGAACGGCTGGACGCCCTGGGGGTGAAAGTCGAGCGCCGGACGGAGCTGGTCCGTTTCGAGCAACACGCCGACAGCGTGCGCGCGGTACTCAAACGACCGGACGGCTCGGAGGAGATCTGCGAAGCGGCCTACCTCGCCGGCTGCGACGGGGCGCGTTCGACCGTTCGGGAGGCGCTGGCGACGGGCTTTCCCGGTGGAACGTATTCTGGACTGTTCTACGTCGCCGACGTGGACGCAGCCGGCCCGGCGGCTAACGGCGAAATCCATGTCGAACTCGAAGAGGCCGATTTTCTGGCGGTCTTTCCCCTCAAGGGGACAGGCCGCCTGCGCCTGATCGGACCTGTTAGCTGGGAACCGCACCGCGAACACCGTGAGCTGACCTTCGACGACATCGGCGCACGTGCGCTCGAGAATCTGAAGCTCACGGTCGCCAGGGTGAACTGGTTCTCGACCTATCATGTGCATCACCGCGTGGCAGCGCGATTCCGCGCGGGGCGCGCGTTCCTGCTCGGAGACGCGGCTCACGTTCACAGCCCGGTCGGCGGTCAGGGAATGAACACCGGCATCGGCGACGCCGTGAACCTGGCGTGGGAGCTCGCCGCCGTGCTGAAAGGGGGTGCCGGCGACGGTTTGCTTGACACTTACGAGCGGGAGCGGATCGGCTTCGCGCGCCGACTGGTTGCCACCACCGATCGCGTCTTCACCCTGGTGACGAAGCAGGGCCGTATCGCTCGCTGGGTGCGCACCCGGCTCGTGCCCCTGATCGTCCCGTTACTGTTCCGACTGGCTCCGGTG
>JBBRIK010000161.1:0-8139 GCA_038221045.1 Gemmatales bacterium | reverse complement strand
AAGCCGCGCAACAGGCGGAGTGTGAAGCGCATCTGGCGCTCTTGACCTTCCATGAGTCAGGGTCGGCGGTAGACGATGGCGACTATTATGGGCGACGCGGTCGCTGGGATGACGACGAGGAGGAAGACGAAGGCGAAGGCGTAGGCGAAGGCGGCGAGTATGAGATGGAAGAAGTGTTTGATTCCGATTTGACAGCGGAACACTGGAGCGACAGTTCAGGCAAGCGCGTGTCTTTCGGGCCGATCCCCCTTGAGGAGGACGAACTCCTTGACCCGAAAACGCTCAGGCGCGTTAAACCCGAAGAGGAGCATGAAGGCTACACCGGCAACGAGGGCATGACCCTCGAGCGCTGGTATCGACACGGCGCGATCGTTCTTTGGCCCAGCAGAAAGCACTTTGGTATTCTCTGCGAGGCCGGCAGCGAGAACGCCGTCGCGGCCCTGGAAATGCTGGTGAGTCAGTGGCGAAAGGCCGGGAAAAAGGCCGCTGTCCCTCTGAAAGCTCAGTGCATCGATTTCGCCGCCACGATCGTCGCGAGATGGAAAGAAAATCCTCACTCTTATCGCTTTGGCCAGAAGGGACAGACGGTTGATCTGCTCAAGTTGCTCGAAGTGTTCGACGAACCCAGGCTGATCCACGCTTACTTGACCAACGTTCTTACTCGGGATGTCGCAGTCGATCCCGGCGCGTCCCTTACAGCGGTCTGCGGGAAGCATGGCTGGCCGACCTTTCAACCGGAACTCGCCGTCCTGTTCGAGAACACGACGGACGACACGATCGAGAGGAATGTTCGGCTGCTTGAGCAACTGTGCCTTGCGGAGGCGCGGAAGGAAGAAGGATGGACTGAACTGTGCGGAATCCTGGCGCAGGCACTCGTCACCGCCCTGGAAACCATCGATGGGAAAGCGGCCTCCATAGATCGCTGGGGCAGGAAAGAGTGGCGGCCGGAAGCACTCGCCGGCCTGGCCCGGTCGCTGCTCGTCACCGAACAGTTCGAGCTTCTATCTCGCCTCGTGGCCCATGCCCTGGCTCGACCAAAGAAGTATCCCCTGACGCTGGCCCATGTGCCGGCACTGACCGCTCTCAAGCCCTTGCTCAAGAAAAAAGGGAAAAAGGTTTCTCCCGCCCTGACCGACTGGCTCGTCGCGTGCCGCGAGAAACTGGAAGCACTCACTGCTCGAATCCCGCAGCCCCCTGCGGACTTCCGCCGGCCCGCTGCCCTTTCCTGCAAATGCTCGGACTGCGCCGACCTGAAACTGTTTCTGGAAAATCCGGGCGAAGAGGTCCATCGGTTCCGGGTCGCGGAGCAGAGGCGAAGCCACCTGGAATCCATCATCCGGCACGACCACTGCGACCTGGACTGCAAGACTGAGCGAAAGGGATCGCCTCACACTCTGGTGTGTACGAAAAACGACACCTCGTACCGGGAAGCGTTGAAAGCGTATCACGAGAATCAGACCCAGCTGGCGACGCTTCGAGCGATCGAGGCAAGCCTGCCGAAATGACTCGGGTGTTGTTTCAGCGCCGCCCGTCGGCTCATTTGTTGGTCCGATCACACGCAGCAGAAACAAGAAGATGAGTCGTTTTGAATTGGGAGGCGAAGTGCGCGACATACCGGTTTCGCCTAAGGACGTGCTGGCGACGGCGTTTCATTTGCTGGGCATCGACCCGCACACGACGGTCCCTGACGCGCTGGGCAAGCCGATGCCGATCGCGGGTGACGGACAGTTGCGAACCGAACTGCTGGCGTGAACCAAACTCGACAAGTATTACACTGGCGAGGAACTTGGTCGCGTAGGACGGCTCTCCTGAGCCGTCTGGCAGCGTCTGATGAGCTTGTACCACACGATGATCTTTCTTGCCGAGGTAAGGCTTCCCCGTCGGCTGCAACGCGAAGAAGAACTCATTGTGGTAGACGGATGACAATATACAATAGTGAGGAATTGGCACGGTTCACAACAGGTCAAAACCTCCCGCATAATACTTCGAGACCAACGGAATGACTGTCCGCGTGGGCGATTGTGGTGTGGCTCTGACGGCCCTCCGGCCTCAAGGCTTCGTCCGCCTCCATGGAAGACGGTTTGACGCCCGCTCCGAATTTGAGATCGTCGAGGCCGGCAGCACCGTCCAGGTCGTCAGCGGAGATCTTCACGGGCTGCTCGTTCGCAAGGTGGGACCGAACCAGGCCGACGAACACTTGCCGGACTACGGGAAGCCTGTTCGGACTTCCTTCGTCGAAGTCGTGGCGGAACAGGAAAAACAGAGACTCGCTGAACACGAAGAATGGCAGGCTGAGAAGCCACGCTGGCGTGCGGCTCGAAGGGCGTATGCCCGAAGAAGAGGAGCCATCCTGGGAGCGCTATTCGCTGCTGGAGGACTTTGCCTCTCATGGGAAAACCTCTGCACGGCTTGCCAATCTCCCTGGCTCGCCGCCCTTGGGATCGAAGCTTTCGCCATCTTCTGGGGGGTCGTTGTGATTCTGACCCTGGATCGATCCCAGCAAAAACTTCTGGGAAGCACCTTACGCCACATCGAAGAACGTTCCTACGATCTGATCACTCTCACTTCAACCACTCTCGCCCTTTTGGGAAGCGCTGGGGGCGCATTGCTGGGCATTCCCGCGCTCGGGCTAGGGCCAGGATTGCTCACCGCCCTTCTCGGGACGGTCGTATTGGGGTTTCTCACACCTGGAATCCTGGCTCTCCACGCGGGAGGAGAAGGATAGTCTCCCCCTCCAATCAATCGTTTCGGAAAGAGCGGAAAATGCGGGGGATGTATTGAGATTCCTTCCACAGGCGCGCGAGTTGAGAAGATCGCGAAGCAGTCGATGGGCCGTTACCGCCACTGCGCAATCTAGATTTCCCTCTCGTAATTCGGCCACCTGCCGTTCGAGTTCGGCGAGTCGCTCCTCAACCATCAACATCGTTGCTATCAATCTACCTCCTCATCGCTTCCCTTCGGAATAGCGTAGTTTCCGCTGCGGGTCGAGCAGGCGAACATACACCGTCGCTTCACCCCGGTAGGTCGCCTCGACCATCACCTGATTCTTCCCTTCCTTCAGGTCCACCTCGACGCTCGCCTGGTCCGGCTCGGTCTCCTTGCCAGCGGGCGTGCCTCGATACACCTCCTTGCCATTGACGGAGACGCGCAATTCGTTCGCTGAGCCAAGGAGGAGTTTCGTTCGTCCTGTAGCGGGGGCTATCAACTCGGCGCGAACGATGCTGGTGCGGACCTCCTTCGACGCCGGCAGCGCGATGCGGCCCGGCACACCGACGGCCGGCTTCTTCCAGACACTCGGCGCACCGACCGGCCAGGCTGCCTTGGGAAGAAACGGACCC
Organism: Gemmatales bacterium; assembly: GCA_038221045.1. Classification (GTDB taxonomy): domain Bacteria; phylum Planctomycetota; class Planctomycetia; order Gemmatales; family Gemmataceae; genus JBBRIK01. The sequence goes on along the minus strand of JBBRIK010000161.1, from coordinate 4,801 downwards.
GCGACTTCTACTTCCGTCAGGAAAGGATGGGCCATGACGTAGCGAACGAGGTCGCGGAAATCCTGCACGCTCATCGTGCCGGCCAGGCCTTCCGGCATCACCGATTTCGGCGACACCTGCACGTCCTCGACGTCTTTTTTCAGGATCGTCTTCTTTACCGCGTTTTCCGTCTTGAGCGTGATCGATTGCTCGTCCTCCTCCGCCAGCAGACCCGATTCGATCTTGCCGCTCTTCAGGATCACCTGGCGCGTGAAGTACGGAGCGCCGACGACGCGGTTCGGATCGAGGACGTTGACCAGCAGGTACTCGATGTCGCGGGCCGCGCCGTCGAGGTTCGGGCCGACGTCGTGACCCCGGCCGTCGAACTGATGACACTTGGCGCAGACATTATCGAAGACCTTGCGGCCACGCTCGAACGAGGCCGGAGCGGCGTACAGCTCGCCGCGCATCTTGTCGATCAGCTTCACCAGATCGGCAGGCGTGTCGCGGATTTCGCCCCACACTTCCTTGACTCGTCCTTCCAGCTTTTTGTCCTTGAACGCCCGCATGCGCAGGATCGTGCCGTCAGTCAGGTCGGTGCGCGGCACGCTCTTGCTGCCCACGGCATTGAGCAGGGCGTTCGCCCATTCCTTGCGGCTGGCCAGCAGGTTCACCGCCTCGACGCGGACAGCCGGAGGATAGTCCTTCCACCCAGCAAGGATGCGAGTCGCTACCTCCGCGCCGTCGTAGCCGGACAGCGCCCGGCATGCCTCGCAACGCAGTTCCACGTCCTTGTCCGTGCGAACGATTTCCTGCAAGGGCTCGCGTGCTCCCGGCGGCAGAGCCAGCGCGAGAGCGCGGATGGCGTCGAGACGTTCGAGGCGTCCCTTGCCGGAGTCGCGGACGACGGCGAGCGCGCGTGTGATCGTGGCCGCATCGCGGAAGTTGACGGCCAGTTTGCGCGCCAGCCGCTGTACCTCGGTGTCGCTGTCATCGAGCAGCCTCGTGTAAACCTCCTTCCACTCGGACGGAGCGTCGAGTTGCCGGCTCTTCAGCGCCTCGGCCAGCCCTTCCAGCGCCTTGCGGCGCAGGACGGAATCCTTGACCTCGCCGAGAAACGTCACGCAGGCCGCCAGGTCTTCCGGCCTGTTCGTTGCCACGAGGCGGCGCATCGTCCGGGGGACGATGTCATTGGCGATCAACTCATTGCCGGCGGCGTTCTCCTTGAGCCACTCCAGGGACGGGTTGCGTTTCGTCGAGAGGCGTGGCTCATAGGCCAGCCAGATCATCAGCGGCAGACAGGGATCCTTCGCGTCCTCTTTATGCTTCATGAGGTTGTGCAAGAGCGGCATCACGTCCTGCTCCCTGAGGCGCTGGGCCGTGCTGGCCAGTTGCAGACGCACTTCCGGCGCGGTGTCGCTCTTCGCCAGCGCGGTCAGTTTCGCCAGCATCTTGTCGGACACCTTGCCCGATTCGCCGAGAAAGCGCACGCCCCAGAGCCGCATCGCCGGGTGACGCAGTCCCAGTACCGTCGCCGCCAGTTCCTCGTCGAAAGCACCGACGACGTACAGTCCCCAGAGAGCGCGGACGGCGTGGACCTCGTTCGACGTTTGCAAGGCGAGAGACTTCAACTGTGAGACGACTTCCTTGTCGCGCCGTTCGCCGAGCAGACGCAGGGCCGTGCGATGCCACCAGGGATTGTCGTTGACCAGCAGTTGGACCAGTTCCTTGCTCGTCTTCTTCGACAGATCGACCGGTTCGCTTTTCTTCGTCCCCTTGCGCTGAATCTTGTAGATTCGGCCATGCGTCATGTCCCAGGAGTTGGGCGGAGCCTGATGACATGGGTTCTGGTCGTGCCAGTCGATGAGGTAGATCGAGCCATCGGGCGCCCAGCGCAGATTGATGGGCCGCAGGTTCTTGTCGTCACTCTTGAGGAAGTCGTCCGCCTTGCTGCCGATGAAGGTTGAGCCATTCTTCTTCAGCACGTTGCGCTTGATCGAGCAGCCGTGAATGCTGCCCATGATGAGGCTACCCTGCAACTCCTTCGGGACGTGATCGCCTTCGAGGTAGAGCAGACCGGCATGCGCCCAGCCGCTCTCACGATGGTGCGTGTGATCGGAGATTTCCTTGATGACGCCATAGGTGTGCGGGTTGAGCGGCGCGCCGGCCTGGCGCAGGTAGGTGCCGCCGGGGCTGATGTGGAACAGGTGCGGAATCACACAGCAGGCGAGGAAGCACTGGCCTTTCGAGTCGAAGTCCATGCCCCAGGGATTGCTCGTCCCCTCGCCGAAAATCTCGAACCTTCCCTTCATCTCCCCTCGCCCTCCAGGGGGGAGAGGGGTTGGGGGTGAGGGGGAATACCTCCAGACGGCCGCGTTCATCTGCACGCCGTCGATCTTCGAGTTCGTGAAGACGCCATGCAGGCCGTAGAGTTGGCCATCCGGTCCCCATTGCATGGTGTTCAGCGTTTCGTGAGTGTCCTGGCTGCCGAAGCCGCGAAGCAGCACCTCATGCGTGTCGCATTTGCCGCTGCCCTTGGTGTCCTTGAGGAAGTAGAGGAACGGCGCGGCCCCGAGATAGACGCCGCCGTGGCCGACCTCGATGCCGGTGGCGAGGTCGAAGCCGGTGGCGTATTCCTTCGTGGGGAAGTCCTTGCCCTCGGCCCAGATCGTAACCTTGTCGGCCTTGCCGTCGCCGTCGGTGTCTTCGAGGATCTTGATGCGGTCGCGTGGCTTCTTGCCCTTCTGAGTGCGGCTCGGGTACTCGAAGCATTCAACGACCCAGAGCCGGCCCTTCTCATCGACGGTGAAGGCGACGGGATTGATAACGTCCGGCTCGGTGGCGAAGACCTTCACCTCGTAATCGGGATGGACGGTGAAGCGCTTGATGGACTCGTCGGCGCTGATGTAAGGCTGGCCGGACGGCTTGCGATTGTCGAAACCATGTTCTTTCTGCGCCATGACGGATACAGCGCAGCCGAGCAGGATGGCGACAGAGAGTAGCGAGCGAGGCATGGAAGCTCCAGCGACAGGACCAGGCGAAGCAGAGGCACTGCTGATGGTATACTTGGCGCGATTTCGTTTGACATGTGGTGCCGCCGCGACTCCGCACGGCGTAAGCGTGCCGTGGGGGGGGGTAGAACAAGCACGGCACGCTTACCCCGTGCCGTTCGCCGTCGCCGGATTGAACTACTTGTCCAGCAGGTTCTCTGCGATGGGCAGGCCCTCATGGGAGTCCATTGTCACGCGGAACTTCCGAGCCATCTTGGCGGCGATGCCCTGGTCGCGCATCAGTTTGGCCACCGTGTTGACGCAGCAGCTTTGCCCCCGCGTCCGAAGCTCGGCGTGGATGCGTGGGAAGCCGCAGACTGTTCCTCGCGATCCTCAGTTCTCTCCCGCGAACAGTCCGAGGTAGCTCGTGTAGCGCGAGGCGCTGATCTGACGCCGCAGCACGGCTCGCTTGACGGCGCAATTCTCCTCATGCGTGTGGGTGCAGTCGGGGAAGCCGCACAGGGCCACGAAGGGCCGTAACTCGGGGAAAAAGCCCTCCATTTCTTCCGGCATCATGTCCCACAACTCGAACTGGCGCAAGCCGGGCGTATCGACGACCCAGCCGCCAAAGTCGAGTTTGATCAGTTCCGCGTGCGTCGTCGTGTGCCGGCCCTTGTTGTTGACCTCACTCACCTCGCGGACTCGCAGCCCCAATCCTGGCTGGATCACATTCAAGAGCGACGATTTGCCGACGCCCGATTGTCCCGAGAAGACCGTCTGCCGATTGCGGATGCGCTCCCGGAGCCGATCGACGCCCAGCCCCGTCGTGGCACTGGTCAGATAAGTGATGATGCCGAGTTGGCTGTAGAGTCCGACCAGAGGCTGATACGCGATGGGATCGGCGAGGTCGGCCTTGTTGAGACAGATGATCGGCTGAATGCCGCCCTGGTGCGCGCTGGCGAGAAAGCGATCGACGAGGTGTGGCTTCAGGTCGGGATTGACCAGCGAGACGACGAACACGACCTGATCGACGTTGGCGACGAGGACTTGCTGCTGCCGGCGCGAGGCACGCGTCAGCACGCCATGCCTCGGCTCGACACGTTCGATGAAGCCCTCATCGTTCGTGGAAGGCCGAATCCAGACGCGGTCGCCGGTGGTGACGATGCTGCGATCGTCGATGGCGAGGCTGCGAAGGAGCTGGCGCGTGGCGCAGCGGAAGATCCGTCCATCGTCGGTCTCGACGACGCTGTTGAGGCGATGGACGCGAAGCACTCGGCCCGGCAGGCAGGCGTCGAGGTCGATGGCCGGCATCTCGCCCGCCCCGGTGCTCGCCCCCTCGTTCTTCGCGCCGTCGTCCTGGATGATCGTGCGTTTGCGCGACAGGTCTCCGCGGGCCCGAACCCGTTCGTCCCGGCGCGTGGCGTCCTCTTCATATCCATGTTGCTGAAAGCCTCGCGTCCAGCCGTGGTCTCGCGCCGGGTTGGCGAGGTTCTTGCGCAGATCGACGCGAATCTTCTTTTTCTTGCCCATGAACACTTTCCTGTTCTGCCGCTTGCGGATCTTGAACCTTCATTTGGCGGCTCGGCAGGAGCCTCGCCCTCCCGAGCCACAGCGAAGAGATTCGGCAGGAGCCTCGCCCTCCCTCAGCCGCCAAATGAAGGTTGACGAACCACGAGTGCTGCGTCAAGCCGTGATTTTAGGGTCGCCAGCGCAGGATCCCGCAGCACCCTTCGTGAGGAGCTTCAGCGATTACCCTAATTTCATTGGCTTGACGCAGGCAAGGGGACGTTTACGGAATTGGCGAGTCCCGCGTAGGACAAGCACCCTTGCTT
>JBBRIK010000160.1:0-8142 GCA_038221045.1 Gemmatales bacterium | reverse complement strand
CACCGTCACCTTCGCCTTTCCACTGGCAAGATCGTCCGCGAACGCCTTTTTCAGAGCGTCGATCTTCGCGGGCGTGTTCAGTGACACAGGGATGTCGCTAAACTTCGTCGCCAGTTGCGATTGATCGTCGAGTCCTTCGGAGATCGTCTTCGCCTTCGTCCAGTCGGCAGGCTGCCCTTCGGCGGGAGCGTCGGCGAGCAGCCGAACACAGCGCGTGTACTTGCGGCCCATCTTCTTGTCCTCGCCGATAACCTCCGCGAATCCGAGCAAATAGGCTTGATAGGTGAGCGTCGCGCCGCCGGGATTGGCCTTGCGAACCGGCGCGAAGAAGCGTGTCACTCCAGGAGCTTCCGGCAGCGTGACCGACCCCTGAGAAACTTGCATCGGTGGCGGCGCAGGAGAGGCGGCAGGAGGTGGCGCTGGCGTGACGACGGCAGTCGCCATCGGGGCGGGCGGCGAGGGAGGATTCGTCGGGGCTACCGGAAGCGCGACCGGCAGCGCAGGCGTCGGAACGGGGACGGCAGTCGGGCCAGCCTTCATCGGCGCCATCAATCCCGCGATCTCCTCGCGCGTCATCGGGCCGCGCAGATACGAGAGCGCCCAGCGCGTCTGAAACACGACCGGTTCGGACCCACGATGGATGTTGTGCATCAGAAAGACGCGATTGCCCAGCGCCGCGATCGTCTGCTCGATATCGGCCCGATTATTGCGCCGCCCGCGCTCCGCCGCCGCGCTGTCGAGGCCATCCAGCAGACGCGCCTTGTCGCGCTCCGTTTGCAGTTTGCCGACGAACCACGTTCCCGCGTTCGACAGCGCCTTATAGTCGATATCGACGGGGTTCTGCGTTGCCAGAAGGATGCCGACACCGAAGGCTCGCGCCTGCTTCAGCAGTGTCATCAGTGGCGGCTTCGTCGGTGGGTTGCCAGGATGCGGCGGCAGGTAGCCGAACACCTCGTCGAAATAGAGGATCGCGCGCAGGCTGCTTGATCCCGATTGCTTCCGCGTCCAACTCAGCACTTCGGCCAGCAACAGCGTGATGAAGAACATCCGCTGAGCGTCGTCGAGATGCGCGACTGAGAAGATGAGATGCTTCGCCTTGGGGCCGGCCAGCAGTTGCGTCAGGTCGAGGGCTTCACCTTGCAGCCAGGTCTCGAAACTCGGAGCGGCGAGGATGTTGTTCAGCGCCACCGCCAGCTTCATTCGGTCCTTTTCCTTGTAGAATTTGTCGAGTTCCAGAGCGCCGACCTGTGAGATCGGCGGCGTCTGAATCCACTCGATCAGCGTCGGCAGATCGAGGTCACGCGGCGGCTTGTCCGTCCAGGCGTGCTTGAGCAAGTTGGCGATGAAGATATGTTCCTTCGACTGCACCGGATCGGCGGACAGGCCCGTCAGTCCGAGCAGAGCGGACGCTGTCGCGTCGATCTTCTGGTTGAGGTCTTCCAGAAGAATGTTCCCCTTGGGAGCGGTGAATGTCTGCAAGATCGACAGCGGCAATCCCGCCGCGCTGCCGGGGGTGTAGATGCGATACTCCGAACGCTCGCGCAACTGGCGCAGACGCTCGACGCTCTGCCCCGTGTCGGCCAGGCCCTTCTTCCACCGCTCTGAGAGTTGTTCCGCGTACTGCTCGATGGGGATGCTCTTCTGCGTCGCCTCGTCGGCATTGAGCCAGCGCTGGAAGTCGGCGGGAGCGAGGTCGGGGAACTGCAACAGGAGGTTGGAGAGATCGCCCTTGGGGTCGATGATGATGCAGGGAATGCCATCGATGGCGGCTTCTTCGAGCAGGGCGATGCTCAGGCCGGTCTTGCCCGAGCCGGTCATGCCGACGACGACGCCATGCGTGCAGAGGTCCTTCGACTCATAGTTGATCGGCTTCGGCAAGGTGCTGCGTTTGGCGAGGTCGTATTCGAGACCGAGATAGAAGGAAGACTGCTCCTGCTTGTCAGCGAAGTTCGACGGAAGGGCGTTGTCGGCCACGGTTTCGTCTCCTGATCGTGGGGCGGAATGAGGTGTGTATTATGAGCGACGCGCGCCGACTTGACCAGTCTCTTGCCGCTTCAGACGGAGGCGCTACGCCGCAAGCGGCAAGGGGGGCATCCCGGAGTCTTCTCGCGCTGACGCGGCCCGAGGCGAACCATAGAGTACTCTCAACGAACCCGACCCACATCCTTCAGGAGGACACCCATGCCGTTCACCCTTCCCGCTCTGCCCTATCCGCCCGACGCCCTCGAAGCGGCCATCGACAAGACGACGATGGAGATTCATCACGGACGCCATCACAAGACCTACGTCGATAACCTCAACGCCGCCCTCCAGGGCCACGACGCCCTGCTGTCCAAGCCGATCGATCAACTGATGCGCGACATCTCAAGCGTACCCTCCGAGATTCGCCAGAAAGTCATCAACAACGGCGGCGGCCATGCGAACCACAGCCTGTTCTGGGAGATCATGACGCCGAGCGGCGGCGGCGATCCGTCGGGCGTTCTCGGGGCCGCGATCAACCTCAACTTCGGCAGTTTCGACACGGTCAAAACGAAGATCAAGGAGGCGGCGCTGGGACGCTTCGGCAGCGGTTGGGCCTGGCTGGTCCTCGACAGCGGCAAGTTGGCCATCACCAGCACGGCCAACCAAGACAGTCCTCTGATGACCGGCCAAACGCCTCTGCTGGGTCTCGACGTCTGGGAACACGCCTACTACCTGCGCTATCAGAACAAGCGCGCCGACTACATCGACGCCTGGTGGAAGGTCGTCAACTGGAACGCCGTCACGCAGCGATTCACGGCTGCCGGCGGTAAATGACCGCGTCGGTGCCGCTTGCGGCTTAGCATTCTTAAACACCGCTAAGCCGCAAGCGGCCGGCAGCCCGCCTTGAAACGCTCCCTATCTTTCCCCTACTTATCTACGCCACGACTGTTCGCCGCCGAGCGCAGAAGACTGGATCAAGGAGGATCCTCATGGCCAAGCCGTTCCTGTCCGTCGTCGTGCCCTGCTTCAACGAAGAAGAAGTCCTGCCCGAGTTCCATCGGCGCATGACCAACGTTTGCCGCGATCTCGACGTCCCTTACGAAATCGTCCTCGTCAACGACGGCTCGCGCGACGGCACCTGGGAAACCATGCTCCAGATGGGCCGTACCGATCCGCATGTCGTTTGCGTCAACCTGGCGCGCAATCACGGGCAGGCGCTCGCCCTCAGCGCCGGACTCAGCGTTTGTCAGGGCCAGCGAGTCCACGTCATCGATGTCGATTTGCAGGATCCGCCGGAATTGCTCCCCGACATGATGCTGCGGATGGACGAGGGCGTTGACGTCGTCTATGGCCAGCGGCGCCGGCGTGCGGGCGAATCGTGGCTCAAGTTGGCCACCGCCTCTCTCTTCTATCGCACCATCAGCAAGCTTGCCAACGTGCCGATTCCCGTTGATACCGGTGACTTCCGCCTGATGTCGCGCCGTGTCGTCGATGTGCTGCTGGCGATGCCGGAACGTCATCGCTTCGTTCGCGGCATGGTCAGTTGGATCGGGTTCCGCCAGGAATCGCTGCCGTACAATCGCGAGGCGCGCTTCGCCGGTGAGACCAAGTGGCCGATGCGAAAGCTATGGCGGCTCGCCATCGACGCCATCACCAGTTTCTCGATGAAACCGCTCCAGTTCGCCGGCATCGCGGGCATGATAACCGTCTTGCTCGGGCTGGGCCTGCTCACGGCTGGCGTCGTGCCGCTGCTGGCGGGCGGTGCCATCGACGGCATGCTGCTGCTGGCCGGCTGGATGACGCTGATCGGCGGCACACAACTGCTCAGTCAGGGCATTCTGGGTGAGTATGTTGGCCGGCTCAGCGAGCAGAGCAAGGGCCGGCCGCTGTTCCTCATCGATAGCGTGCTGCGCTTCGACGCCGCCGGCCAGCGCATCGGCAACACCAAGGAAGACGAGGAAGAGGCGCTGCAATCGTATCGATGGAACGAGAAACAGAATGTCTAGGGTCAAATGTCTAATTTCTAAGGACGAATGACGAAAGAATGAGTAAGCCCAAATGTCCAATGTCGAAGAGATTTCGTCTTCCTCATTCGTCATTTGGACTTCGACATTCTTTCGTCATTCGTCCTTAGAAATTAGACATTCGTGGTGAGTCCTTAGCAATTAGACATTCGCTCTCTATCCAGCACGCGCAGGAACAACTCACGCGTTTGCCGCGTGTGTCTCTCCAGTTCGCTCAGGAAGCGTCCGCCCGCCGTCTCCTCAGGCGTCCCCTCGAAGCCGAGCCGCCGGGCCAGTTTCTCTACATCCTCGGCGGACTGCGGCAACTCGTCCAGCGAACGATTGTGGACGATGCGAAGACGACTCAGCACACGCTGCAAGAACCCATACCCGTCACGCAGAATCGTGTGCTGTTCGACCGTCAGCAAATCCGCCTCACGGCTCGCCTCCAGAGCTTGCCAGGTGTTCGGCGTCCGCAGGGCCGGCAGCCGGCTTCCATACTTGAGCTGGAACAACTGCACCAGAAACTCGATATCGACTAACCCGCCGAAGCCGCGCTTCAGGTCGCGCTCGGTCCGGCTGGCCTCCAGACGCCGACGCATCGTCAACACCTCGTCAACCAACTCCGGCTTCCACGCCAGGCCATAGGCGCCGCTCTCGACGGCCGACATCACCTCCTTGCCGAAGTCCGCGTCCCCGAACACCACGCGCACCCGCGTCAGCGATTGACGCTCCCAGAGTTGCGCGCCGCCCTCGTCGTAGTAGCGGCGGAACTCGGCCAGCGGGATGACCAGAGAGCCTGACTTGCCCGTCGGCCTCAGGCGCATGTCGATCTGGTAGAGCCGGCCCATCGGTCCCTGATAGCTCGCAACCTTGATGATCCGCTGCGCCAACTCGGTGAAGAAGTGGAAATTGTCCGTCGGCTCGAAGCGATCGAACCGCGTCGCGAAAGCCGGCGTCTCCGTCTGGCCGTCTCCCTCGTAGACGAGAACGAGGTCGAGATCGCTGTGATAGTTCAGTTCCCCCGCTCCCAGTTTGCCGAAGCCGAGCAACACACAACGAGAAGCGCGGAGTGCAGATCCCTGTTCCGCGCTCCGCGCTCCGCGCTCCGCGCTGTTGAGGGAGGGCGTGCCGAAGCGATTCTCCAGTTGCTGATATTGTAAACTCGCGATCCGGCTCAGGAGCGTCTCGGCCAGGTCAGTCAGGGCGGCCGTCGTCGCGCGTGTGTCGTCCTTGCCGAGGATGTCGCGAACGCCGATCCGCAGCAGTTCCTTGTCCTGGAAACTGTGCAGGATCGGTTCGAGACTGTTGGTCCGCGTCGAGGCGATCTGCGTCGAGGAGGCCGGCATGCTAACGCCCCGGCACAGTTCCTCCAGTTCCTCGCGCAGTTCCTGACCCGACCGCGGCTGATTCAGGACGAGTGTGTCGAGCAGTTCGTCGATCATGCCGGGATTGTTGATGAGGATGCCCGATAGGAAATGGCTCCAGGCGCACAGATCGACGTAGAGTTTCAGACTCGGCGGATTGAAGCTAAACAGCTCCCAGAGAACGCTCTTGGCCCCCAGCGAAGCCGTGACCTTTTCGAGGTTGACGAGGGCGAGATCGGGGTCAGGCGTGGCCGCGACGGCGGCGAGCAGACGGGCGGCGATGCTGGCGAGGAAGTGCCTGCAGCGGCGCGTCGAGAGAAACGGCACCGATTCGCGAGCGAGTTGCATCAGGTTGTGATAAGCGCCTTGAACGTCGCGGAAGGCGTACTTGCCGAGGACGCGCTGGAGCGTCTCCGGATCGGGGTCGGGATCGAGGACGAGGTCGGCCTCCGGTTCGGGCTGGCCGGTGTCGTTCTGGAAGGTCTGATGCAGGAGATGATCGAGGATGGCGCGCGTGACCCCGGTTTTCTCGCGATAGTCGTGAAGGAACGCCTCGCGGGCGCTGCGTTGCGGCTCCGGCGCGAAGGGCGGCGGCTCGTCAGAACGCCGCGCCCTCTTCTGCACCGGCATTGGCTCGTCGGCCTGGTCGGGGCTGGCGTTGGTGTAGCCCATGCGCAGGGCGAGCTTGCGCAGTTCGTCGTGGCCCTCGGGCAGACGATGCACCTGCAGGTCGAAGAGGATTTGCAGGCGATGCTCGGTCTTGCGCAGGAAGCGATAGGCGTCGTCGAGCGCACTGTACTCCTGATCGGTAAGACAGCCGGCGGACTCGAGCGCCTCCATCGCCAGGAGCGTGTTGCGCTGGCGCACTTCGGGAAGATCGCCGCCGTTGAGCAACTGGAGGAACTGGATGGTGAACTCGATGTCGCGAATGCCGCCCGGTCCGGTCTTCACTTCGCCCCAGCCCCTCTCTTCCCCCTGAGGCGGCAGGGGAGAGTGAGAGAGTCCGCCCTTCGCGGTACGCTGCTCGATCTTGCGCTTGAGGGCCTTGATGCCATTGATCTCCGAGAAGTTCAGATACTTGCGATAGATGAACGGCTCGACGACGGCGAGGAACTGAGCGCCGAGAGCGAGGTCGCCGGCCACGGGGCGCAACTTGATGAGCGCCTGACGTTCCCAGGTGCGGCCAAGGGTGTCGTAGTAGGCCAGGGTCGAGGCGAGGGAGCCGGCGAGGGGGCCGCGCTGCCCCTCGGGACGCAGACGCAGATCGACGCGATAGGCCATGCCGTTGTCGGTATGCGTGGACAGCAGACGCACGACCTCGGAGACGACCCGGCTGAAGAACTCGCTGTTCTCGACGTTGATGACGCGCTGACCCTTCGTGCCGCCTTCCTCGTCGTAAAGGAACATCAGGTCGATGTCGCTGGAGTAGTTCAGTTCCTCGCCGCCGAGTTTGCCGAAGGCGAGGACGACGCACCGAGCATCCTCGCCCGCGTGGGTGAATGGCTGGCCGAAGCGAGCGCCGACCTTACGCAGCGCGGTGGTCAGGGCGACTTCGAGAGCGACATCGGCGACACGCGAAATGTCGCGCGTGATCTCTTCGAGAGAGCGTTCGCGGATGATGTCGTTGGTGCCGATGCGGAGTGTCTGAGCCTGACGGAAGCGGCGAAAGGCCCGCAGGACGGCGGAGTCCTCATAACAAGAGTCGATCTCGGCCTGGAATTGCTGGCGCAGCTCGCCGGTCGAGGGGTTCTTGCGCAGCGGCAGGCGGAGCATGTCGAGGAAGTCGGGATGGGCGACGAGTTGATCGCTGAACGATTGGCTATTGCTGAACAATTGCAGGAGGATTTCGAGAGTGCGAGCGCGGTTTTCGAGCAGGAGGGGCGTCTTGTCGCGGCCGGCCGCCTGGGCGAGATAGCGTTCGAGATTATTGAGGGCCATGTCGGCGTCGGGACAGCGCGGCAGGATGCGTCCGAGGGGCGTGCAGAGTTCGCGCAGGCCATCGACGCCGAGGTGCTGGCCGAGATAAGTCAGGTTCTGCGAGCCGCGCTCGAAGTCGCGAAGCTGCCAGGAATGCAGCAGGGATCGCGTCTGCTCGGAGGATTCGAGACACTGGCGCATTTGATCGAGGTGCATGAAGGAACCTTTGCTCCGTTCCGTTCGCGGTCGGGCGGTTTCACCGCGAGCCAACTGGAGTGCATCTTGCCATCCCCTTACGAGGGTATCAAGTCCCGAGTGTCGTCGCGAATACGATCGTTCTAACCGTCAGGGCCGATCCAGGCGGGTGCGAGGGAGGGGCGTCAGGGCGTTTTCTCGGATTCAGGTCATTGCCGGACGGCGGGCGTGGCGCATAGTCCCAGTGGCGGATTATTCGCTGGACGGGCTGCGTTGTGGGCCGTCGAGCGAACGTCGTCAGGATGGTGGCGCCCGGCCGCCTCGCGGCGCCTTCCGGTACAGGAGAACCTCTGATGCGTCTGCGCCATCTGTTTGCCCTCATGGCGGTCGCCGGGCTGATGCTGATGTCGGGCTGTTGCCATCGTCGGTGTATGTGTCGTCGTCCGCTGATCCCGCGTCCGGCGATGCGTCCGGCCTGCTGCGATCCCTGCTGTCCTCCGGCTTGCGCTCCGTGCGGTGATCCCGCGTTCTTTGGTCCTTGAGGCAGGAGAGCGAGTTGCGCCCCGAATGCGAACGGGCCGGCCATTGATGGCCGGCCCGTTCGCGTTTAGGGGACGGAGAAATGAAATTTTTCTTGTCGGACAGCGAACCAATCTCCTGAAGCCCGCGTCTGATGAGTGTGACGAGCAAAATGGCTC
>JBBRIK010000159.1:0-8143 GCA_038221045.1 Gemmatales bacterium | reverse complement strand
TCAGGCCGCTCCCTTGCGGTCGCGGCTCGTTGTGAAACCACTTCTTTGCCGCGCGCCGCAAACGCGGGAGCCTCGCGGCTATACGAAAACAGTGACAGGGGTATGTCAACGGTCGTCCGTCAGGATTCGCTGGCGGACGCGCTCGATCGCTTTTCGCAGCTCGGGAGACGCCTTCGTGTGCTGCTCGGCCAGGTACGGCAACGCGGGACGGCCCATCACGAGCAGGTCCTGCTCGACGATCTCGCGAACGAGCGGATTGGCGTCGAGCAGCAACGTCGCCTGGCAGCGAGGCCGGAGGCCGCGCGTGATGCGCGATTGATCCTGAATTCCGGCGAGCATGCCGTCCTTGAAGCTCAGCGTCGCGCTGATCTCGCCGTTGCCCCCGGCCGTGATGGTTGCCTTGCCGCTGGCCTTGCCGTCGGCGACTTTGACCGAATCTTCCTCGCATTTGAACTTGTAGAAGCCATCCTGATAAAGCTCCTGCGACAGACGCAGGTAGGCACGCACGGCGTCCTTCATGGTGTCGTCCTTCGCATCGTACTGGCCCTTGGCGCAGAACGTCTTCAGCTCGGCGATGTCGGTGATGAGGACGGCTTTTCCGTCACCATCCACGGCGTAGACATTGCTCGATTTCAGCGGCGCCGGGGCGAGCCGGGCGATGGGGAACTGCGGAAAGATAACCGCGAAGAACGTCTGGCCCGCGAAGATGCGCTTCAGCGACTCGTCCTCGATCAATCGGGCGAGGTTGCCGTCCGCCTTGAGCTTCTCCAGTTCTCCCTTGACGACTTTCTCCGCCTTGGCGGGGTCAGCCTTGGTGGCATCGGCCCACAGCGATGCACCCGGCACGAACGACATACAGAGCGCCATCCAGGTTGGAATGCGCATGGCTCAACTCGCTCCTGAAGACAGACGACGGGACGGGAAGGAAGCTATTATAGGAAGGGAAAGACGAAAAGGGCCGCGAGGAGGAGCGAAGGGAAACCGTCCCGCTCGTTCGCCCTCACGGCCCTTTTCATCCGGATGCGTGAATCACTTCCTGACGCTGATGGTGAAGTCCTTGGTATTCTCGCCTTCCTTCAGCGTGATCTCCTCACCCAACTCGCCGCCGTTGAGGAAGAAGGCCACCTCGTGCCAGGCGACGACGCGCAGTTTCACGCCGGCCGGGATGTTCTCGATGCGATATTCCCCCATCGGCAGTTCCTTGTCGTTGACCTTGCTGCCGGTCACGCAGGCAAAGGGATGATCGAAGGCCCAGATGACCGACTTCATCCACGAATGGACGCTGCACTTGAAGGTGACGTTGCCGTTGCCCTTGTACGAGGGCTGGAGGTCGGTGACCGGCACCTTGCTTCCGGGGGGGACCGCCGTGTTGAGGCTCCTCATGCGTCCGGCGTCGCCATCCGAGCTGGTGTTGTGCAGGAGCGTTCCCGTGTTCGTGACGAGGAATTCCTGGCCGGTCGAGGGGGGGCCTCCCTGAGCGGCCCCCTTGCCATACTTGTTCGAGGGCTTGGCCGGGTCGACGTAACGCGGGAAAACCACGACCGCATGAGGTTCAAAGGCGCAGTGCGGCTGATCGATCTTCTTGACCTTGTCGAAGCCCTTGACCTGATCGACCAGCGCCTTGACGTCGAAGAACTCCGTCTTGTCATCGACGGGACGCATCCAGACGAAGACGTTCTTGACGCCGTGCGTGGTCTTATCGACGACCCAGGAAAACTGAGATTTCTCGGGATCGGAGCCGGCCAGGCAGGTCGGCTTGTCGTTGACCGCCTTATCGATTTCAGCCATGAGCGCCTTTGTCAGCGCGGCATAGTCCGGATCGTCGCCGACCAGTTTGATGGTCCCCTTGAGTGTGGCGACTCCCTTGCCCTGGATGGGCTTCAAACCCGCGGCAGGAGGGGCGACCTCTTCGGTCTTCTTGTCGTCCTCTTTATCCGATTTCTTTCGTGCTTTACGATCACCGAAGTCTTCATCTTTGCCGCTACAGCCGACGAGAACGATGCTTGCGAGCAGGACGGCCGGCAACACCAGCCATGTCCTGCGAGTCCAGTGAGTCATGAATGTATCTCCGAAAAGCCTAGCCGCGCAGCGAGGGCGGCGCGGCTAAACGTGAATGATAGATTTACTCTGCCTTCACAGGCACTTGACCGAGGTCGAGGGTCTTGTCTGCGGTGATTGTGATGCCCTGGCCGTCATAGCCCTTCTTGCCAGCAGCCCTCTGATGCACCCAGCCCATACCTTCGTGCCACATAATGATACGCAGTTTGCCGGCCGGCACGTCCTTGATCTCGAACTTGCAGCAAGGCGAATCGACGACGACGTCCTTTTGGGCAGCGGGGATGTTGACCAGGGCGGGATGAATCGGGGGCAGCACCTTGTGGTCCGCGCGTCCATCCTTCTCGGAGGTGATCCAGACGGCGACCCAGCGAACGCCCTTGTTCTTCGGGTTGACGACATACTGTTCGCTCAGGATCGGACCCTTCGCGAGACAGCCGGCTACAAGGCCCTGCACAACGACAGGCGGGGGGACCTTGCCTTCGATGACAAATTGTCCCTTGATCGTTCCCCAGCCTTGCGCCGAGGCGAAGGAAGTGAGGGCCGCGAGACAGGTGACGGCGAGGAGATGCGGACGAAGAATGTGCATTACTGCCCCTCTTGCCGCTTGCGGCTTAGCACTCCGGATTGCTAAGCCGCAAGCGGCGGGATTGTCGCCTCGCGGCAAGACGGTCAATTCGCCTTCGGCACGGCGATCTTCCCAAGGTCGAGCGTCTTGCCGTCCTCAACGGTGATGGACTGGCCGTCGAAACCCTTCTTGCCCGGCGCTTTCTTGTGAGCCCAGCCTTCCTCGTGCCACATGATGATGCTCAACTTCCCGGCGGGGACGTTTTTGATCTCGAACTTGCCGTCCTCATCGGAAACCGCGAAGTAGGGATGACCGATAACGAACATCTTGGCATTCATCCACGGATGGATGCCGCAGGAAATGCTCGTCGGATAATAGTGAGGCTTCCATTTCGCGGCGGCGACGGGCAACTGTCCGCCCGGCGCCAGCGTCAGGTTATCGCTAACGCCGTTCTGGCCCTGTATGAGCATGGCGTGGGCGATGGGTGAGGAATTCTTGCCGACGAAGTCCTGACCCTTGCGCAGGACGAACACATGTGGCTCGAACTTGCAGCAGGGCTGATCGACGACGATCTGCTTGTCCTTGATCTTCACCAACTCAGGATGGATCTCAGGTATCGTCTTGTGGTCCGCGATGCCGTTCTTCTCCGGGGCGATCCACACCACCACCCATTTCACGCCCTTGTTCTTCGGGTTGACGACATATTTTTCGCTCAGGATCGGCCCCTTGGCCAGACAGGGCACCTTGTCCTGGTCGATGGCCAACGTGACCACCGGCGGGACGGCGCCCTCGATGACGAACTGACCTTTGATCGTACCCCAGCCCTCCGCTGAGGCCGTGGAAACCATCGCCGCGACGGCGGCGATGGCGAAAAAGCTCTGCTTGACCATCACTTTCCTCCCTTGGGAGCCAGTCGATATCTGTTCACATCTAGATTACCAATCGTCGGGAGGTTCATCAACACGTCTGTGGCCGCCTTGGCATGTTCGCCCGGCCCCGCCTCCAGGAAGCGCGGGTTCGGAGGCTCGCCCTTGGGGAAGTTCTGGGGCATGTACGTCGGGTAGGTGATCAGACGATTGGGACTGGCGATCTGCTGGAGCGTCCAGCTCGGCCTCAGACGTTCTTGCGCCAACGCCAGGTCCGGCCCCTGCTCGTTCGCGATGCGCACGTTGCCGGCGCTGTGACAGGTCACGCAGATGCTCCTGGCATCCGTGATGATCCGATAAGCGTCGGCCGCGTAGACCTCCTCCTTCTGCCACGACTCGGCGAACGCCTTGTAGCCATCGGACTTCTCGCCCTTCGCTCCCTCGTCCTTGAGCGCTTTCAACTCCTTCTCGGCGTCGTCGAGTTTCGCCTTGGTCGCGACTTCTTCTTCCTTCTTGGAATTCTTGAAGGCGAATTTCGCGCCTTCAACCTCGCGCTCCTTGATGGCGATGCGCTCCTTCTGCGAGCGCTCCCAGACCAGCGGCAGCCCCTCGCGCTGGTCCTCCAGATGCTTCGTCAACTTCGGATCCTTCGACGCCAAATAGCCCGCGTTCTTCCTCTGCCAGAACGACCATTCCTTCTGGGGGACCTCCGCGAACGATTCGTTCAGACCGAGGTTCGGATTGTTCAGTTTATCGACCGCGGCGAAGTACTCGACGAGAGCGCGAGCCTCCTCCTCGCTCATGTTGAACTTCGGCATCCGCAGGACCGTCAAGGGGCGAACCTTGTAGGGATCGCGCAGGAACTTGAACAGCCATTGCGGCTGGACTCGTTCGCCCTCCCGCAACAACGGCGGCGGCAAAGCGGCGCGCTGGTTGGTCCGCGTGTCGAAGCGCGTCGGGTTCAGCTTCTTGAGGTATGGTCCAATTAGCCGCGCGAAGTCGCCGCCGTGCGTGTCGGAGATCGACGGATTGGCCTCGGCGGGGATGTCGAGCGTCTCGCTGGCCGGCTTGCTCCGCGTCGCCCCCTTGGAGTCGGTGTAGCGGAGCGCCTCGGTCAACCGGATGCGATAGATGTTGTCTTCCTTCTTGTAGGTCGGGCGGTCATCGGTGCTGACGCCAAAGGCCAGAAACCGATCGGGCGGCGACAAGGCCCGTCCCGTCCAGGCGGTCGATTCGGGGAAGACATGGTCCTTCGGGTCGGGAGGGCTTTCGAGGCTCGTCATGAAGTCGGCCTCCTTCGCCTTGGGGACCTTGAACTCATATGTCCCAGGCCGAATCTCGTGACAGCCGGCGCAGTTGTACTTCTCGATGACCTTGTAGCCCTTGACCTCGGCCAGCCGATCCGTCTTCGGAGCGTTGACGTACTTGAGCGACACCGGGTCGGCGACCAGGCCGAGGACGAAGGTCATCACCGCCTCGCGGGCGTTCGCCTCCTCGAATCGGCTCTGCGCGTCGTAGTCGCCCTGGCTCTCTTTGTCGCGCCGAACCTTGTACGCCTCGACGCTCTCGACGGCCCCTTCCTTGCCTTGCCGGTGCGTCCGCGAGAACTTGAACTGCGGCATGCGCAGCCGATCATCCCAGGCGCGGACCCGGCCAAAATCATAAGAGCGTGGCTCGGCCAGTTTCAGATGCAGGAAGCCCTCGCGCTGATGGCCATCGACGGATTCCTTGTAGAACCTCTCCATCGTCGGCGTCCTGCCGCCGCCGGTCGCGAGCCAGTCATTCGACGGCGTCTTCGGATTGACGGCGTCATCGCGCGTCTCGGCGATCTTGAAGCGCTCCTTGACGAAGGAAGAGGCGTCCTCGAAGGCCAGACGCTCGGGGTCCTTCTTGCCCCAGTCGTTCAGAGCGGTGCCGATCGGCTTGGACGACTCGAAGCCGGGAATATCGTGACACCCATAGCAGCCGAGCCGGCCGATCGCCTTCTTGCCGATGTAGCGCATCAATTTCGGCTCATCGATCGTCCCCTCCAGGATGCGTTCGTCCGCATCAGGGCCGATCAACTTGCGCTGGTCCTCGCTCAACGGTTCGAGGAACTTCGTCAGGCCCTCGTTGAGCACCTTGTCCGTGTTCTGCTGGCCGATGATCGGCACTTTCGTCAGCGCCAGCGCAGCCAACTCCTTGAGCAACGGCTTCGCCGGCTTCTTGACCCCCTCGGGCTTCCATTTGTCATCCGCGGACAGCAGCCAGTCGGCGATGGCCGCCGCTTCGGAAACACTCAGGTGCGTGATCGGCATTCGCGTCCGGGGATGATGCACGTTCGGATTGAGGATCCACTGAACGAGCCAGGTGCGCGCGCTCTTCTTGTCGGACCCCAGTTTGTGGCCGATCCGGCTCAACTCAGGGCCGAAGTGGGCGTCGCTGGTATCGTTGCCGATCACCTCGCCGCCGCCGTCCCTGGCCTCGATGACGACGTCGGTCCGGCTATGGCAGGCCAGACAGCCCTTCTGGGTGAACAGCTCCTTGCCGCCAGTCGTCTCGGCCGGCACGGTCGTCCACGGCACCGCCTTGCCCGTCGAGTCGATCAACTCCTTCTTGGCGGACAGGAGTCCCACAGGGACGGTGTCGCGCTGCATGTCCTTGACGAGACTGCCGACCTTGGTGAAGGTCTCCTTGACCTCGTCTTCCGACAGGCCAGGTTCGAGAGCGCGGTCGAGCATCTGCTGCAACTGATCGCCCATCTCGTTGATGAAAACGAAGTCGATGGGCCGCGACATCAGCGACAGGTCGCGATAGCGGCGGCGCAGCGCTTCCAGCTCCTTCTTCAGCCGGCTCTGGTCGCGCACCTTCTCGGACACCGTCATCTTCTCAGCGACGGTGATCTTGCTCTTGGAGGCCAGAGTGCGAGCCGTCGTGATGGCGTCTTCGAGTTGCTTCGCCTTCGACAGCAGCTCCTGACGAACGAAGTTTCGCGACGTGTCCTCGCCGGTGAGGAACCGGGCGCTCTCGCTCTGGAGGAAGTAGGCAATCGAGTACACCTCGGCGTCAGGATACGGACTCTGATCGACGCCCCGCTTCTCGCGCTCCTCGTACTCCTCGGTGAGATACTTTTCGTTGTTTGTCGATTGCCCGTAGAAGTGAGGCATCTTGGTGTCGGGTCGGAAGCCGCGCGGGTTCTTGATCCAGCTCAGCAGCCAGCCGTTGACATTGGTGTCGTCGGGATTGGGACTCTTCTCCGCCAGACGGCGCAGGCTCGGGCCGACCTTGCGGAGCGTACCCGGCGGATTGAGCGTATCGGCCCTGGCCGTCAACTGGTCCTTGATCGGCAGCCATTCCAGCGCGGGAGTCGGCTCGAGGCGAAGGTCTGGCCCGACCGGCCGGCCACCTTTGTCGCCGCTAATTTCATGGCAGCCGAAGCAGCCATTCTCCTTGACCAACTCATAGCCTTCGAGCAGCTTCGGCGCTTCCTTTTTCGTGCCATGACGAACCAGGTCGGTGACCTCGTGATGACACTTCAGGCAGCTTGCTTCCGTGAATCGCTTCGGGAGCATGGGGTAGTCCCAGTCATGGCTCCGCTTCCAGCGATGACCGCTCTCGCCGCTGCCCTGCCACGCCATTTTCTGCACGGCGTCGTTGGGCATGTGCAGGGCGTCCTGGAATTCGGTGGAACGGCCCTGGCCGGCATGGCAGGTCGTGCAGCCGAACTTCTCCATCGGATGCGGGCTGTTGGAATCGACGAACAGATCGAGACGCGGATGAGCGGCGTACTGCATGATCTGTCCCGCCGTCAGTTTGACGTCGCGCATCGTCTTCGGCACGTCATCGGGATCGAAGGTCAGTTTTTCTTTCTTCTCCTTGCGGTCGGCGAGCAAATCGTGGACGATCCACAACTTCTCCTGGCGCACGGCGGACAACTTGAGCCGGCCCACAGCGGCGCTGACGTTGTCGTAACTGGGCTTATCCATCAGCGCCTCGGACTTGCGCAGGTCGGCGGCGAAGGCTGTGTAGCCCGCAAGCAGTCCCTTTTGCTTCTTGATGGCGGCGCGGAGGTCGCGGAGATGATCGTTGAACGATCCCTTCAGTTCTTCGAGTTGGGCCTCGGCCTTGGCGGTCTTGACCTCGGCGACCTTGACGGCCCGGACCAATTCGTTGATGGCCGTCTCCGGAGAGCGCACCTCGGCGACGGCGTTCAGTTCTTCGCGCGTGTAGAGCTTGTTCTCGATGCCGAGATGACAGGTGGCGCAGCGGTCGAAGCGAGGGACCTCCTTGAATCCGCCGTAGTCGATGGTCAGATCGTTGAGAACGGTCTGATTGATCCTGGTCGGTGAGGCGAAGCCGTCGATGATGGCCAGGTTGCGGAATGTGTCGCCGGCCTTCCATTTCTTCTCGGCCGCCAACTTGGCGAAGCGGTCGAACTTGCCGATCAATTCCTTGAGGTAGTCCTCCGCACGGGCCAACTCATCCTCGTAGGGCCTCAGTTTGCGTGTGACTGTCTCGTAGTAATCGGTATTGAGTTCGTCGCGTTCCTTCGTCGCCTCGGCCAGGTTCTTCCGGAGGCGTTCCAGTTCCGTATCGCGTTCTTCGAGATGTTTGCGCGCCTGCGCGCGTTCATCCTCGTTGCGAGCCTCGCCGAGATGCTCGGTGTCCTGATCGC
>JBBRIK010000158.1:0-8163 GCA_038221045.1 Gemmatales bacterium | reverse complement strand
GTCGCATCTGCCGGGAACGCATGCTTGCGCGGGGCGGCCCCGCGCGTGATCTGAATGTAGACGATGCCCTCGCCGACGCCGCTGTGGGTGAGCGTCTCGCGCATGCGTTCGCGGAGGCGGTCCACATCGACGCCGTTCAGGCGAATCTCTCCGAGGCTTCGTTTCAGGCGCAGGAAGTGATCGTCTTCGAGCCAGGGCCTGCCCCGGTAGAGACGCAGCACCTCGTACACAGCGTCTCCGAACAGGAAGCCACGATCGAGGACCGAGATGCGCACCTCCGCCAAGGGAAGGATGATGCCGTTGACGTTCGCGAGAGGCAGTTGCGGGTTCATGATGTTCGATCGACGAGTGCCACTTGCGGCCAAGGTGGTTTGAGCGAACGGCTAGTCTACCGCAGGGAGGACGAATGTCCAATCCGTTCCTCCGGGGGCAATACAGCTTCACTATCCCGAAGCCCTGTTGAATGAGTGATTTGTACGAGGGACCACTTTGAGATACAGTAAGCGGGAAGTGGCGAATACTATCCTGGTGTACTCCACCACTCGGGAACAATTTGAGTGAGCTTGGTTCCCGAAGGATTCGCACTTACCCCGGCACGGAACTTGGTCAAGTAGGACGGCTCTCCTGAGGGCCGTCCTTCAGGGAAAAGAAATCCTACCATTCCTCTCACGTCCGAAAAACCGAATTCTCTTGCAAAGCACTGGTCGCCGGATGCAAATGACAGGACAGGAACTCCGAATCTGAACGTGGAGGTGTCGTTATGCGTTCTCTCCTTTGCGGCGCGCTGGTCGCGACTCTGATGCCGGCGCTGCTCTCCGCGGCCCCGGCGCCCGCTGACAAACTCATCGCGCCGCACCCTTTGCCGGCAGGGGTGACCGATCCGGACGGCAAGATCGGCTACTTCGCCGGAGCCAAGGGCGTTATCGAGGCGGTCGATCTGGAGAAGGGCGAACTGCTCTGGGACACCAAGGAGCAGGCCCGGCCGCTGGTCGTCTTCGACAAGTTCCTCGCCACGGAGGTCAAGGCCGCCGGCAAGCCCAACCAAGTCCGCATCGTCATCCTGGACGTGAAGCAAAAGGGAAAGAAAGTCCTGGAGTCGGACCCAGTCATCTTCCCTGAATGGGTGTCGGTCGTGGTAACGTATGGCCGAACGTTTTCCTCCGAGGCAAGCGTGCACAAGGGCGAGCTATTGCTGAAGTGGCGTGCCAATGCGTTTTACGCCGGTGGAGCGCCGCCTCCCCCGGAAGTGATCGAGGCCGCTCGCAAGGAAGGGGCCGGAGTGGCTCGAGTCGATCTGCAATCGGGCAAGGTGACGATGGCCGCGGCGGACAGGACGCCGGCCGAACCGGAGAAGCTGCCCGCGGAACTGAAGAAGGTCGCTTCGCAGCAATATTGGACCGGGTCGGACTGGAAGACGACGCCGTTCGTCATCGGCAACACGGTCAGCGCGCTGGGTGTGCAGAACCTCGGAGGCGGCGCTGAGATGTCTCTCAAGCGCTGGGACCGGACGACGGGCAAGGCGCTCGACCCGGTGGTGATGCTCAAAGGCAAGGAACTCTGGCCGCAGACCTCGGCGGACGGCAAGTATGTGTTCGTCCATCAGGCACTGGTCAAGGAACAGCTCCCGCCGGGCGATTACGCCTGGTGGGTGTTTTCACTGGAGTCAGGCAAGCAGGTCAGCAAGCTTCCGTACGAGGGCGCGTTGGCGGAGGCGACCGTGCTGGGCGAACGGCTCTACTACCTGGCGGGAGGACCGGGGAGACCTGTGTTCGGCGGCGGCGAGAGAGTGCAGCCGCGCAGTGTCAAGGTCGTGGACCTCAAGAGCGGCAAGGTCGTCTGGGAACGGCCCGTGGAGGGAGTGCGGTTCCTGCCGCCGTTGCCGTGAGTTCCCTTCTCTGAGACGACAAAGGCGTCAGACTCCGATCGAGGTGCTGCAACCGTAAGTAATGTGGTGGAAAATGTCTTACAACAACGAGGCCTGACCCATTTTCTTGCCCCCTATTGAAGGGAGAATGGGTTTCCGGTCAAATGAAAGCAGGAGTGGCGACCGACCGTCACCGGCGAGGAGTTGAGCTTTCGTCATGGCAACGGCCGATCCTCCAGAATCGGTTCGGTTTCATCACGGCACAGACCTCGCCTGCGCGACCGATCTTCTGCAAATCGGAGTCAATCAGCAGAGTGCCGCAGCGTGGAACGGGTCAGGCGAATTCTGGGCTACAACCGACCACAGTCGAGCCGAGTGGTTCGCCCTGTCTCACCCGAACAGCCCCCCGGCAGCGTGCTTCGAGTTCGATTTGCCCGGTTTGGTGTTGCAGACCATTCTCCAGATGAATCCGCCCGGTTCGGTCCAGCATGGCCTGAACGATGATGAGTTCTTCCCCCATAGCTTCGGGCTGCTGACTCAGTCGATGGTCAACCGGCAGGTTGTTCCGATACCCTGAAGCGGGAGCAAGCCATGCGTCAGCCGCCACTCTACACATCCTGGATTATCACCTGTCACTCTGCGGAGGAGACTCAGCGAGTCCGGAACTGGCTTACGGGTCGCATTCAGGTCAACCGCGTCATCGTGGACACGGTTCGCACCGTTCCAGACGGCGTCGAACAGGTGAAGGAAGTGCCACATCGATTGGGAGATTACTTCGCCGCCCTTGAGATGGAGCCGGTTTCGGCGACATCGCCTTCTTCGATTCGCCTCCTATTCCGCAAGCTGCCTCAAGCCGGCCGGTACTGGAAAGATCTGATGGTGAGCATTCTGGAGGAGATCAAGGCAACTCCTGGAGTGGCGGCGGTCGCTCTGGACCACAAGGGAGACGAGGAGTCTCGACCGCCAGCGGGGCCGGCGATAATGGCCAACGCTGCGAGCAGATCGGAAAGTGAGCGAGTCCGTGGAGAGGAAGGAGAATGGCAAAAGGGGACAGAAGGGCAAAAGGAAGGGCTAAAGGGGACAGGCCCGATCCACTTTAGATCAGGATGACTTTGGATCGGGGCCTGTCCCCTTTCTCGGTCCGTCCGCTCGACCCTGGTGACGACGACCGTTTCCGGCACGCCAAGCGGCAGGATCATGTCGAAGTTGAGGTTCAGCGCGGTCTCGCTTCGGACTCAACTGCGTCATACCATAACCCGCATGACTGATGTAACGCAGGTTCTGGATCAGATCCAGCGGGGCGACCGGCACGCCGCGGAGCAACTCTTGCCACTGGTCTACGAAGAGCTACGCAAACTGGCGGCCGCAAAGCTGGCGCACGAACGACCCGGCCATACGCTTCAACCGACCGCGCTAGTTCACGAGGCGTACCTTCGGCTGGTGGCGAGCGGTGATGCGTCGGCGCCCCGACCTCAGCACTGGGACGGCCGCGGCCACTTCTTCGCCGCCGCGGCGGAGGCCATGCGCCGCATCCTCGTCGATAACGCCCGCCGCAAATGGAGCCAAAAGCACGGCGGCGGCCTGGTCCACCAAGATGCTGACCCGGATGACTTTCCCCTGGCCAACCCGCGCGATCCACTGGAAGTCATGGCCGTTCACGAAATCCTGGACCAGCTGGCCCAGAAGTCACCCCGAAACGCCGAACTGGTCAAACTCCGCTACTTCCTCGATTGTACGATGGCCGAGACGGCGCAGATCCTGGGCATCGCCTTGGCGACAGCGGAGGAGGATTGGACCTACGCCAAGGCGTGGCTGCGCCGGCAGTGGCTCCGCGACGAGGAAAAAAACGCGCCTGCCTGAAAAAAGTCACCGGGGTTTTCCTCTCCGTTCTCGCATTGGATGATAGAACCCCATCCCAATGAAGGAGAACGCCATGTCCGAAAGTGCAATCTTCAAGGCGGTGGTCAAGCTGGCGCCAGAGCAGCGGGCGGCCTACCTCGACCAGACCTGCGGCATCGACCCGGACCTGCGCCGGGAAGTCGAATCGCTACTGCGGGTACACGAGAACCCCGGTAGTTTTCTTGAGAGTCATCCCGCAGGACCGCTTGCGACCGTCGAGTACGGGACGGTTGCCGAGCGGCCGGGAACTCTCATCGGCCCGTACAAGCTCTTGCAACAGATCGGCGAGGGCGGCATGGGCGTCGTCTACATGGCCGAGCAGCAGGAGCCGGTTCGCCGCAAGGTCGCCCTCAAGATCATCAAGCCGGGCCTGGACAGCCGGCAGGTCATCGCCCGTTTCGAGGCCGAACGACAGGCCCTGGCGTTGATGGATCACCAGAACATCGCCAAGGTTCTCGACGCGGGCGCGACCGAGAGCGGACGCCCCTACTTCGTCATGGAGCTGATTCATGGCGTACCGCTCACGAATTATTGCGACGACCACAAGCTCACACCACGGCAGCGGCTGGTCCTCTTCATCCCGGTTTGCCACGCGGTCCAGCACGCTCATCAGAAGGGCATCATCCACCGCGATCTCAAGCCGTCGAACATTCTCGTCACGATGTACGACGACAAACCCGTGGCGAAGGTGATCGACTTCGGCGTGGCCAAGGCGGTCGAGCAACGGCTGACGGAGAAGACGTTGTTCACCCAGTTCGGTACCCTGGTCGGCACTTTCGAGTACATGAGCCCCGAGCAGGCGGAGATGAACGCGTTCGGCGTGGACACCCGCAGCGACGTCTACTCCCTGGGAGTCTTGCTCTATGAATTGCTCACGGGCTCGACGCCGCTGGAGTGGCAACGGCTCCGCGAGGCGGCCTACGGGGAGATCGTGCGCCTCATCAAGGAGGAGGAGCCGCCGCGGCCGAGCACACGACTGAGCAGTTCCGGGGCGGCACTGGCCGGCATCTCGCAGCAGCGCGGCAGCGGGCCGGAGCAATTGACGAAACTGGTGCGCGGCGACCTGGACTGGATTGTGATGCGTTGCCTGGAGAAGGACCGCACGCGGCGCTACGAGACGGCCAACGGCCTGGCCCGGGACGTGGAACGCTACCTGAAGGACGAGCCGGTGGAGGCCTGCCCGCCGACGGCCGGCTACAAGCTGCGCAAGTTCGCACGGAAGTACCAGAAACTGCTGGCCACTGTAGGTGCCTTCGCCACCCTACTGCTGTTGGGTGTGGCGGGCAGCACCTGGCAAGCCGTGCGGGCGACTCAGGCGGAAACGGTGGCCCTGGCGAATGAGCGGCAGGCCAATGCCAACGAGAAGCAGGCCGACGAGTAGCGTGATGAGGCCCAGCGCCAGGAGGCCGAGGCGCAGCGGCAGCGCGATGAAGCTCGCGCGTTGGCCGAGAAGCTGTAGGTGGCCCTGGAGCAGCTGCGGCGGACGACCTACGCGGCTCACTTGAACCTGGCGCAGCACGCCTGGGATGCGGGCGGCCCTGAGCGGGCGCGGGAATTGTTGGAGCAACACCGCCCCAAGCCGGGAGAAAGCGATCTGCGCGGCTTCGAGTGGCATTATCTCGACCGGCTGTGCCACACAAGAGTTCTCAGCCTGAAAGCACCCGGCCAAGTCATGAGCGTGGCCTACAGCCTGGATGGCAAGCGCCTGGCCAGCGCTACTATCGGGTCCACGCCTACCAATTGGCGTGAAAATGCAGTGAGGGTGTGGGATGCGCGAACCGGCCAGGAACTTCTCACGCTCAAGGGACACAGCGAAAGAGTCTACAGCATCACCTTTAGCCCGGACGGCAAACGCCTGGCCAGCGCTGGTGAAGGAACGGTGGGAGAACCGGAGGTGAAGGTGTGGGATGCCCAGACTGGTAAGGAACTCCACTGCTTCAAGGGCGGGGGCTGGAGCGTGGCCTTCAGTCCGGACGGGAAATGCCTGGCCAGCGCTTCCAGGCTCCTTGATAAAGGGGTGAAGGTGTGGGATGCACAAACCGGCAAGGAACTCCTCACGCTTGAAAGCGCTTTTATGTGCGTGGCCTACAGCGCGGACGGCAAACTCCTGGCCAGCGCTTCGGATGGCAACAGGATGAAGGTATGGAATGCGCAAACCGGCAAGGAACTCCTCGCTCTGAAGGGACACACCGACGCTGTCGTTAGCGTGGCCTTCAGCCCAGACGGCAAGCGCCTGGCCAGTGCTTCGTTCGACCTGACAGTGAAGGTGTGGGATGCGCAGACCGGCAAGGAACTCCTCTCCCACAAGGGTGGTGGCAGAAGCGTGGCCTTCAGCCCGGACGGGAAACGGCTAGCCTACGCGGGCGAGGGCGCGGACACGACGGTCAGGGTTCGGGACGCGCAGACCGGTCTGGAACTTTTCACTCTCATGGGACACTCTAGCGGGGTCAGCAGCGTGGCCTTCAGCCCGGACGGCAAACACCTGGCCTCGGGTGGTTATGACTTTACGGCGAGGACATGGGATGTCCAAACCGCCAATCCCCTCATTCTCAAATCGGGGTCCGGCTATCTCACAGGCCTGGCTTTTAGCCCGGACGGCAAACGCCTGGCCAGCAGTGCTGCAAACAAGACGGTAACTGTGTGGGATGTGCAGACCGGCCACGAAGTCGGCACCCTCAAGGGACATAGCAGCTCAGTCACCGGAATGGCTTTTAGCCCGGACGGCAAACGCCTCGCCTCCGGCAGCAGGGATAGTCAGAGGAATGGGGGCGAGGTAAAGGTGTGGGATGCGCAGACCGGCAAGGAACTCCTCTCCCTTCCTTTTGAAGGAGTCGTTAACCCCGGGACCGTTGGAACGGATGTGGCCTTCAGTCCAGACGGCAAACTTCTGGCCAGCACTGGAGGCGGGGTCAGGGTGTGGGATGCGCTAACCGGTAAACAGCTCCTTAGGCTTAGCGATTCCCGGTTCGGCAAGGTGGCCTTCAGCCCGGACAGCAAACGTCTGGCCTACGCCAATATGACGGAAGGGACGACTGTGTGGGATGCGCAAACCGGCAAGGAACTCCTCGCCCTCAAAGGCGGTGGCAGGAGCGTGGCCTTCAGCCCGGACGGAAAGCGCCTGGCCGCACCTTCGGATGACAACACGATGAGGGTGTGGGATGCGCAGACCGGTAAGGAACTGCTCGCCCTGAAGGGACACACCGGAACGGTCTGGAGCGTGGCCTTCAGCCCCGACGGCAAACGCTTGGCCAGTTCTGGCGGAGGAGGGCTGAAAGTGTGGGATGCCCAGACCGGCCAGGAACTCCTCACCCTTAAGGACGGGGGCGGTAGCGTGAGGTTCAGTTCGGACGGCCACCGCCTTGCCAGCATCGCGACGGACGGCACGGTGAAGATCTGGAACGCCACGCCGCTGCTGGCGAAACCCTAACCGCCAGAGGACCGCAGCCGCCATACGACGTCTTCGGCTGCTACGGCTGGAAGAGTATTGCTCCGCTGGTTCAAACCAGCGGGGAAACGTCGGGGCTGCCAGATTTAAACCGTATCTGCGCACGACCTTTGCCGTTCCAATCCCCACACTGGTCAAATCAGCTTGGGAGTCGTTTTGCGCGCTTCGGTCCGACATACCGAAGCCCTTTGGGGCGAAGCGGCCATGCCGAACTCTCATTAGCCATCGGAACCGCCTGCGTTGTAGGTCGTTGCAGGAAACGACGGCTTGCTTGGGCTACATCGCTTGTCGCTTCTTCTGGTTCCCTTTCCGGTCCGCGATGTGGCCGCCCACGCACCAAACTGACGCGCAACAAAGGATCCTCGCTTTGGACAGAAGCCACGTCTGAACGCCGGTTCTTATTCGACGCCACATAACCGTACTTGCCCCTTCGATCGCTCAGGCGAGTCCATCGGTATTCATCGTCACGAATGTCGGCCCACTCCTGAACGGGGCTGCTTCTCGGTTCACTCTCGGCGGGGAGAAACGGAAACAGGCGCGCCTTCTCCGCCGCATCCAGCGGCGCTCCATATTCCGACACCTCGAACGCCTCGACATACTCGATGGCTCGGCCGCGCTCCTCGCCATAAGTACGAATCAGCGCCTCGCGGCAGCGGTCGGCCACCCTGCGAATGCGCTGGCGAAAGCGCTCGCCGAGCCAGAGTCGCCGCGGCGAGGGATCGGCCGGCACCTGTTCGAGATGGCCCGCGTTGTACGGCAGCCATTCGTAGAAGTGCGAGAAGTGACAGTCGAGCATATCGACGATCCCCTCAACCTCGTCGCCAACATCGACGGCGACATGCGGCTCGAACGGGCAAGGCTTCTTGAACGTGTCGGAGAAGTACAGAATGACCGGATTGCGTTCGAGGTGCGCCGTCTCGGGACAGATACGAGTTGGGCCGTGTAGCGGTGATCG
>JBBRIK010000157.1:0-8176 GCA_038221045.1 Gemmatales bacterium | reverse complement strand
CAAGAGACTCAGCCACCGGGGACGGCGAAGCTCAACGCCGTCCAGAAGCTCTCCCAGTCCGCCTCGTCGGTATCGGCGCAGCGGCGCATGTGGACCATGCGAACGAGCCAGGCTCCCGCGTGAGTCACCTTCACCTCAACCGTGCCTTCCTTGCCGGTGGTCAGCTTCTCCTTGAGGACCTTGCCGGCCTCACGGTGCAGGGCGAAGAGCGTCACTCCGACGAGAGGCTTGCCCTCAAAGTCGATCCGCACCTTGAGCGCCGTCCCGACCTTGCTCGCGGCCGGATCGGTCAACGGTACAATCTCCAGACGATGGCCGAGCGTCTTCTTCCAGGTGTCGTCGCTCTTGCCCTCGCAGTTCAGCAGGCACTTCAGATAGCGCGCATAGCGTTCGCGGCCCGGCTTCTTATCCTCTTTCGCCAGACGGCGTTGCTCCAGCACCGCCTCCAGTCCTTCCTCGCTCAGGTAGTTGTTGAACTTCTCCGCTTCGAGGCGGATCGTCCTGCGCTCTCGTTCCAGGGCGACCCAGTGGGCGCCGCTCTTGTCGAAGGTAAGTTTCGCGAAGGGCGATTTGCCCTCGACTCCCGTGGCGACGAGATCGCGCGTCCCGGCGGCGTTCAACGATTGAAAGCGGACGATGGGCTTTTTCTCGAAGGCGCGATCGGTTTCGATTTGCAGGTCATCGCCGACGAGGAGGCGCAGCGCAACAGGCCGTCCGGCGGCGGGAGAGAACGATTCGGGATCGAACCAGAAATCGTGAGCGGGCGCCGAAGAAGTGAGGCTCACGACGACAAGGAGAGACAGGAGGATGGTTCGCATGAGTAGTCTCCCGGTGATTCGCAAGGGTTCGTGTTTCGTGACGGATCGGTGTGTTCGGGATGAAGCTGAATAACTTCGCTTGACGTGAGGGTGCCTCTTACTGCATTCTGACTGTAGCGGGTCTCTCTGTTCTCTTGTCGTGGAGCTACTTGATGACCATCGCTACCGGCACCATGCAACAGGCCGCCGCGATTCCCCTCCGCGCGGGCCAGGTTTGCCTGGTCACCAGCCGCAACGGCAAACGCTGGGTCGTTCCCAAGGGCTGTCTCGAAGCCGGGAAGACGGCCAGCGAGATCGCCCTTCAGGAAGCCTGGGAGGAAGCGGGCCTCGTCGGCGTTCTCCAGCCCGATCCCGTCGGCAGCTATCTCTACGAGAAGAATGGCATCACCTGTTACGTCCTCGTCTTTATCCTGCACGTCACTGAAGTGCGCGATCAGTATCCCGAGATGGACTTTCGCGAACGCAACTGGGTCTCGCCGATGGAGGCGTTTACTCGCATTGAGGAACGCGGCCTGCGCGAAGTCGTTCGCGGAGCGCTCGCTCCCAACGCGAAATGAGTCCGCTACCAGATCTTCTCTTCCTTCTCCTCGCGCAGGCGCTCCTCCTCGCGGTCGCTCTCGCTCTGCTGATTCATGAGCGCACCCCACATCAGGTAATGCACGATCGCCACCAGACTCAACGCGAAAACGGCGGCCAGGACGTAGAGAAAGAACCCCCCACTCACCAGGATCAGAAAGAGCAACAGACCACCCAGGGTGACGAGTCCAAGCATCACCGGCAGGAGAGATTCACGCGTCGAGCCGGCAGGACGTTCGGGTTCCATGAGCGGCCTCTCGATCGAACCCGCCTCGATCGGCGGGTTCGATGTGGTCTTGTTTTACCTCTCGTATTTGTAGCATCTTCCCCTCGCCGCGCCGATGGACTATCCTCGAAGAATGAATCCTCGCAACCTTGCTGAACTGCATCGCGTCCAGGCCGAGCGGCTCGCGTCGCGCCCTGCGCTCCGCTTCAAACAGCTTGGACTCTATCACGACTATTTTTGGCACCAGTATCGTCAGGACGCCGTCGCCTGCGCCGCCGCTCTGGTCGAGAACGGCATTCAGCCCGGCGACCGCGTCGGCCTCTTCGCCGAGAATCGCCGCGACTGGCTCGTCGCGGATATCGGCGTCCTCAGCGCCGCTGCCGTCTGCGTGACACCTCATGCTCCCCTGACGGCCCGGCAGGTGCAGTACGAACTGGCCGACTCGGGTGCCGCCTGGCTCTTCGTCTCCACGCGCGCCCAACTCGACAAGATCGTGCAAGTTCGCGATGAGCTTCCCGCACTTCGGGGGATCGTCACTTTCGATACGCTGGCCGGCCCTTTGCCGCCGAACGTCTGCTCCTGGGAGGCGTTCCTGGCCCAAGGGCGGCGCTGTCTTCCGAACGTGGCGCGGGAACTCGCGAATCGGGAAGCAAAACTCGACCGCGATGCGCTGGCCACGATCATGTACACGTCCGGCACGACCGGCAATCCCAAGGGCGTCATGCTGACGCATGGCAACTTGCTCAGCAACGCGCTCGCGGTCATTGCTCTCATCCCGCCGCAGCCGGAGGATGTGCTGCTCAGTTGGCTGCCGTACAGCCACATCTACGCGCGCACGGTCGATCATTATCGCGCCATCGCCGCCGGGACATTGCTCTACCTCGGCGAATCCGCCGAGACGCTGGTCGTCAACCTCGCCGAGAGCGAGCCGACCCACATGAACGCCGTGCCGCGGTTCTATGAGAAAGTGCTGGCCTACGGGACGACGCCGCAACGGTTGCGCGACCTGTTCGGACGCCGTCTTCGCTTCCTGTCGTCGGGTGGCGCTCCTTTGCCGCCGGGCATCGCGAAAGCCTATCACGACGCCGGCCTGCTCGTGCTTCAAGGGTATGGCCTGACGGAGTCGTCGCCGGTCATCTCCTTCAACTGTCCCGAGCATTACAAACTGGAGACGGTCGGCCGGCCGGTTCCAGGCGTCGAGGTGAAGATCGCGGACGACGGCGAGGTCCTCACGCGCGGCCCGCATGTCATGAAAGGCTACTGGAAGAACGCGCAAGCCACTGCCGAGGCGCTCCAGGATGGTTGGCTGCACACTGGCGATCTCGGCAGCCTTGACGCGGACGGCTATCTGTCGATCACCGGGCGCAAGAAAGAGTTGATGGTCCTGTCCAGCGGCAAGAAGGTGGTGCCGCCGTACCTCGAAGGGTTATTGCTCGCCGATCCGGTCATCGATCAGGTGATGATCTGCGGCGAGGGCCGCAACTTCCTGACTGCTCTGGTGGTGCCTGCGTGGGACAAGCTGCGAGCGGCGCTGGGCGTCAGCGGTGACGAGGAGACCCTGGCACGCGATCCGGCCGTGTATCGGTTCCTGGAGGAGCGTATCGCAGCGGCGCTGAAGGACGTGTGCAGTTGGGAGCAGGTGAAGCGGTTCGCGGTGCTACCGGGAGCATTCAGCATCGCGGCTGAGGAGTTGACCGTCAGTCTCAAGATGCGCCGCAACGTCATCCTCGACCACCAGAAGGAACGAGTCGAGGCGCTCTATCGCTGAAGTGTTCTTGTCGGCGGCAGGCGTGGTCACAATTTCCTCTGCCGGATCAGGGCCAGCAACCCGAGGACGTGACGGCAGGTGTTGCGAAAGAGGAAGCCCTTGCACTCGCAAGAGCACTCCACCGGACGCCCTACCCGCACATGATAGAGCGTCCCCAGGCCCAATCGATGCACGGCGAAGCCACGCCCGCCTATCTCGCACGGAATCTCGCGAAAGGTGTAGTAGCACGTCGAACGGCCGGCGCTGATGCTGAACGCGCCGACGCCGTCGCGATCCGTCGCGACCACCAGACGGATCGAACGAGACGGCTTCAGGGGTTCCTCGTTCGACACGCGATCATCCCTGGAACAACTCGCGAATCGGCTCGGCGTCGGCCAGCGTCAATAGCTGGCCCTCGGGACCGGGGAGCGTCTGCCGGGGATTGAGGCCCAGAGCGTGATAGACGCTCGCCGCGATCTCTGCTGGACTTACCGGACGTTCGCGCGGCTCACTGCCGATTCGGTCCGACGAGCCGATCACCTGTCCGCCGTGGACGCCCCCTCCCGCGAACAGCACCGACCAGCAGCCCGGCCAGTGATCGCGACCGCCGCGCGGATTCAGCTTCGGCGTCCGGCCAAACTCGCCCATCGCCAGCACCAGCGTCGTCTCCAGCAACCCGCGCTCGCTCAGATCGTCCAGCAGTGCCGCGTAGGCATGATCGAACATCGGACACAGCACGTCGCGATAGTCGTCGAGGGTCGTCGCCAGACCGCCGCCGTCGGCGTGACAGTCCCAGGTGAGGCGATCGAAGACGCTCTCGAACATATTCACCGTCACCAGCCGCACGCCTCCCTCGATCAAACGGCGCGCCAGCAGACACGATTGGCCGAAGGTGTTCTTGCCATATCGACGGCGCAGATCGTCCGTCTCCCGCGACAGCTCAAATGCCTTCTTCGCTTTCGCGCCGAAGACCCGGCTCGCCTCGGGCAGAGCAACTCCTGCGTCATGCGTTCGGTGGGCGGCATCGACGGCCGCGAGGAGTTGCCGGCCTTCTAGACGCGCGGGGTCGGCCTCGATCACAAAGGGCTGATGGCGCGCGTCGAGGTAGCCGGCCGTCTGGCCGTGGCCGATGCTCACCCCCGTATTGCCGACAGGGGAAGGCAGCACGACGGACGCCGGCACCCCCTTTTCGCGTTCTCCCTTGAGGTGGGACAGGACGGCTCCATAGTGAGGATGCTCCACCCCGCCGCGGAACAGTCTGCCCGTCTGCATCAGTTGATGACCGGTCTCGTGGATCGGCGCCTCCTCGTGATGGACCGAGCGGACGAGCGCGACGCGGTTGGCTCTCTGGGCCAGTTGCGGAAAATGTTCGCAGATCTCCATGCCGGCGGTATTCGTTCGGATGGGGCGGAAGGGACCACGAACCTCGGAAGGAGCGCCCGGCTTGAGATCGAAGGTGTCGAGGTGGCCGGGACCGCCGACGAGGAAGAGGACGATGCAGTTCATGTCGCGCGCGGCACCGCTTCTCGCCTGGGCCAGTTCGGCCAGCGAGAGACTGACCGCGCCTGCGGAAACGACACCGGCTCGCAGGAAGTCGCGGCGTGTCAGACCATCGCAGAATTCCACACCCTTGTCGCTCTCGAACTGCAACATGATAAATCCTCTTTCGCTTTCTCCCGCGCTCGCGCTTCAGGTCGTTGCTCATCGTAGCATGGGCGGGTGGGGTTGCAACGGAAAAGACGGACGTAGGGAATTGCCCTCGCGGCTGGCGCGGCCGGCTGCTAGGATGCTCTTTGAATAGGAATAGTGGCTCGGTCGTCTGAGACGAGGAGACATTGCTGCACCATGGCCGCCGTCATCTCAGTACCGCGCCCTATGAGCGCTCTCAGTGAGCCGGACGACGATTGCCTCTTGGCTCGTTTCGCAGCGGGCGAACGGACAGCCCTTGAGGAACTCTTCCGGCGCTACCGGCAGCCGGCCTATCGTGTCGCCTATCGACTGCTGGGCAACGAGGCCGACGCCCTCGACGCCGTCCAGGATGGATTCGTCAAGGCTTTGACGCATCTGGCCGGCTTCGAGAAGCGGTCGAGCTTCAAGACTTGGCTTCTGCGCGTCGTGTCCAACGCCGCCCTCGATCTTGGCAGACAGCGCGGCCGGCGCGAGTGCCTCAGCCTTGAAGCGGCCGAGGGACGCGATCCGGACCTGTCAATCTTGATGACGCCCGACGAAACCGCCGCCCAGCTCGATCGCGCCGAGTTGCGAAGCCTCCTCGACGAGGCCTTGCTGACACTCTCCGAGGTACAGCGCCAGACGTTTGTGCTGCACGCCGAGGCGGAACTGAGTTATCGCGAAGTGGCCGAGGTGATGGGCATCTCGATTGGCACCGTCATGAGCCGGCTCTTTTACGCCCGGCAAAAACTGCGGACTTTCCTGGCCGAGAGGCTTGCTCCCCAGTCCTGACTCCGTGCGAGTCAGGACTGGGGAGCAAACCGCCAGCGATAGGGAGATCATGACGCCGTTGAACAATGACCGAACTGAACCGGACGGGCTGCCGCTCCGCGACGCCTGGCTGACGGCCTATCTCGATGGCGAACTCGGGCCGGTGGAAAGCGCCCGCGTCGAGGAGTGGCTGGCCGAGGAACCCGCCACACGCGACGCCGTCGAAGCGGATCGCCGCCTGAGCGATCTCCTTGACGAAACAGCCGTCCAGCCACCCTCCGCGAAACAGTGGGGCAGCGTCCTCAAACGCATCGAGACGGGTATCGAAGAGAGTCCTGCCGCCCGCAAGGGACGCTCCGCGAAACTCCGGAGTTTCGCGAAGTGGTTCACGGCAGCGGCAGCTCTTCTCATCGGTCTCGGGCTTGGAGCCGCTCACTTGCTGGGGCCAGGGGGCGAACCTGACGGGCCGCGTCCTCTGGGAGACGTTCTCGAAGTGGTCGCCGAGGGCGACGTGGTCATCGACGATATGGACCCCTTCGACTCCCGTTCGATCGTTCGCGGATCGGTCCCGAAGTCGGTCCCGAAGGAGTTGCTCGGGCGGCGTGCGCTTGAAGTGGCGCGGGTCGAGGAAGTGGCCGTCATCACGATGGACGGTAACGATACCGATGTGCTGGTCGTGGGCGACCCCCCGGTAGCGGGCCCTCTGGTGATGGTGAAACGCGGCGACGTCCGCGTCAACCAGATCGTGGCGCAGGGCCGGGAATCGAACCGGCCTTATCTGGACGACAAGGCCGGGGGCGGTATGCCCATGATCATGGTCCCCCTGAAAATAGTCCGGCGAGATTGAGGAGACAACATGCATCATTCATCGGCTCGTCGCTGGATCGCCGGCCTGTTTTTCCTGGCCGCCAGCCCTCTGCTCGGCTTCGAGGAGCCGCCGTCCTCCGACCTGAAGGTCAGCGTGGTCGCGATTCTCGCCAGCGACGACGGCCAGGTCGATCCGCGACTGAAGGACATCGCGAAGGAAGTTCGCAAGCGTCAACCGCAGTTGAAGGGCTTTCGTCTGGCCAAGATGACGTGCAAGCCGGTGTCGGTGCGTGGATCCGAGGGATTTGAACTCGTGGCCGACCAGCAAGCGACGATCACCGTCATGAAGCCCGCGGACAAGGACAACCGCGTTCAACTCAAGATCAGTTTGCCGACACTGGCCGACATCACCTACACGACAGCGTGCGGCAAGTTCTTTCCCATCGTCACACGTTATCAGACGACGAATCGCGAATCGCTCATCATTGCCGTTCGCGTGCAAGCCGCTGACGAGAAATGACGGTCGAGAGAACCTCGGCGAGGCTTGGGAGAAGCGTTCCAGACAGGAACGCTTCTCCCAAGCCTCACTCATTTTGACTCGGGAGGGGGAGCAGGAATTGGTTGCGGGGGCCGGCAGATCTTGAGGTCGCCGGTCTTGAGATTCTCCGGCAACGGGGGCATGAAGGCACTCTCGACGCAGCCGTAGGCAAAGGCCAGCCCCAGCACGATAGCCAGCAGACTGCCGAGGATGCTCGGGCCGCGCGAATCGTCTCCACCACAACAGCAGCCACAACCGATGTCGATGAGCAACAGAAGCGTCAGCAGAGCGAAGACAGCGAGGCTCTGCTGCGGCGCCGTGCCTATACCGAAAAGTCCCTGGGGACAATCCATTGCACCTTTCGTTCCGGGCGCCAGCAACTCGCGCGAAATGTGCCAGCCCGCGAGGCCGAGTCCGCCGATGGCGGACGGCAGAGCCAGAAGACTAACGCGAGACGACGGACGCACACCTCCAAGCAGACCGACCGCCAGGGTGCCGAGAGCCGCCATTGCGAAGGTGCGCTGGTAGTAGCAGAGTGGACAGGCAAGTAGCTCCATGCCGAGGCTCAGCCACAAACTGCCCGCGACGCCGGCAGCGGACACGAAGAGAGCGAGGATGGTCCAGAAGCTCAATCGTCCCGTTGGGACATTAGACATGATGGCGTCCTTCCGTAGTGGCGTGTGGGTGGGTGGGTTCTTGCCGCTTGCGGCTTAGCGGGCTGCGCGCTAAGCCGCAAGCGGCAGGAGGGGGAATCCTCACGTCGCGCGGACGATTACCACTGTCGCGTTGTCCGTCGCTCCCTCGATGTTCACCAGGTTCACCAGCCGCCGCGCCGCCAGCTCAGCCGACACCGCTTCGACCTTGAGGAACTGCTTCAACATCGCGTCCTTGATGTGATTCGTCAGACCATCCGAGCAGACGAGTACGAAATCCCCCGGCTTCAACCGTGCATGGTAGACGCCCGGTTCGACGTCCGGCTGGCCACCGATGGCCTGCTGCAACTCGTTCTTGCGCGGATGGTCCTC
>JBBRIK010000156.1:0-8180 GCA_038221045.1 Gemmatales bacterium | reverse complement strand
GGCAACCGGGAGCCGGTGCGGGAAAAGCGGCCATGGGGAAACCGCTGTCAAACCCAGCGGCTGACGAACCCTGCCAGGAAGAACGGCGGCGGATCGCATGACAGTCAGCAACTGTCGGGATTAGCGAGGAGTGTCCTTTTTCAGGTTCGATTTGTTGGTCCTGGCGAACTCCTTCTCGGCCTTCGCCACGATGTTTCGGATCTCCGCATCGTCGCGCATGTGTTCCACGAGACCCACCAGTCGCTTCGCGCGCCAGTCGCTCTGGTTGACATAGGCCAGGAAGCGGAACACGCGCTTCGCTCTGGCCTCGTCCTCTTTGACGAGCCAGTCCCGGTGCTTGAGGGCGATGCGGCAAAGGTTCTTGTCAGCCACCTGGGACTGCGTCAGGTAGCGTACCTGGATGATTTGCAACTTGAGCGGCGGAGTTTTCTTCTTCTGCTGGTAATCGGTCAGCAGGACCAGGACGTCGTGTTCGCTTCCGAGGATTCGCTCGTAGGCGGAGAAGAATGGCTCGCTGGTGCAGAAGTTCTCTGAGGGAGACTTCACGCCCAGGTCCAGATCCGGGAGGTCAACGCCGCGCGCGGGATTCACCTTCAGTGGCGGAATCCCCAGTCCCGCGAAGGTGAACGTCTCCAGGACGGCGACGAGCAGCATCTCGATGACGCTGCCGATCGTCTTGCCGTCCAGGTTCGGAAGGGTTTGAGTGCTCTTCAGCACCTGATACCAGTGCGGCAACTGCTGCCCGCGTCCAATTCGATTGAGGACCGGTTCCAGTTCGGCCACGCCAACGCCGGAGAGGACAGCGTTCACCCGCGCCATCGTCTCGTTGAGTTTGCTCTGAAACAGTCCCCTAAGCTCGCTCTTGGTGGGCATGGTCGAAAAGGCTCATCTGTTTGGATTTCCTGGGGATGGCGGAGGAAGAGAAGCCGGACCCTGTGGCCCGACGCATGACCCATTCCACCATGGGCGGCGGCACGGCGTTGCCGAGAAGCGCGTACTGATCGTAGGCCGAGACGGCGCTACAGTGTTCGTCCGGGAAGCCCTGGATGCGAGCATATTCGATGTTCGTCAGCCGGCGATATCGGTCGCCGATCTTGTAGCGTTCGTAGTGCCGGCTCGTTGTGGAGGTCAGGGTCGGGGCCACGCCGTCGATGCCGAAGATGGTGTAGCCCATCCGGGCGCCGCCGGCCTGGTTGCTGAGGACCTGCACTCCTTGCACGAAACGGTTGACTGGCGTGTTCGCGTCCAGCCACTTGAGCGTCGCGTTGGTGAAGTCGAATTCTTTAGTCACATCCTTTTGAAGCACGGAGCCGACGGTCACCAATGGCGACATCTCAGAGAAAGAGTCCAGGTCGGCACCGGAGAACCGGCCGGCCCTTGCCATCCCCCAGGATGGGAAACGCACGCCGTGGCGTTCGATCGGTCTCCAGCAGGCCTGGTTCTCCAGTTGCTCAACGTGAATCCCCTTTGACGCGGCGAGGTCGGCAGGAGCGGCGAGCCGAAACGAACAGGGACCAGTGCCGGGCGCGCCCACCTCCTCGCGAATGCCCACGATAAAGACCCGCTGGCGGTTCTGGGGCAACCCGAAATGCATGGCATTCAGGAGACGCCACTCAATGCGGTAGTTCAACTCAGCCAGAGAGTTCAGAATCGTCGCGAAGTGAAGACCCTTCTCCATGGTGAGGAGGCGCTTCACGTTTTCGAGGATGAAGACCCTCGGCTGATGGAGATGCAGAATATCGACGATGGCTTCAAAGAGCGTGCCTCTCGGATCTCTGATCCCCTTCTTCTTCCCGGCGCTGCTAAACGGCTGGCAAGGAAACCCCCCAGTGAGCAGCCCATGGGCGGGAACATCGTCTTTGATGGTTTGGATGTCAGCTTCTCGAAGTTCCTCGGAACCGAAGCGTGTCCGGTATACCAGGCACGCCTTCTCACAGTTGTCGTTTGCCCAGACGGTCTTGATACTGAGCCGATCCGCGGCGAGACGAAAACCGCCAATTCCTGAGAAGAGTTCTACAGTATTCATGCTTCGCTCCGGTACGATTCTCTCTGCCGAGAGAAAAGCATGAGTGATGATGTACGGTTGTCCAATCAGGGTCAAGCGGAAAATGGCTTCCAGAAGCCGAATTCCTACTTTTTCAAGCCGGATAACCGACACGCGCCGTCCCCTCTTCCTGGCTTGTGCTGCGTGGGACGGATTCGAGTCTTGGTGACAGGGGGCGAGTTTGCCTCGTCGAAGCGGCCGAGTTTGAACAGGAGATCGCCGAGTACGCTCGGCAAGAGGTGGTGGACCTGAAGCGACGGCTCCGAGATCAGCGCATCGGATCACAGGATAACGATTC
This sequence comes from Gemmatales bacterium, assembly GCA_038221045.1. GTDB lineage: Bacteria > Planctomycetota > Planctomycetia > Gemmatales > Gemmataceae > JBBRIK01. Next base: position 5,838 of record JBBRIK010000156.1, on the reverse strand, counting down.
CGTCCTTATGGTCCCGATTGGTTGCGGAAGAAGACTGAGAAGGAATATTATCCCCGAGAAGGGTACACCCCGGACGGAAATCCGCGCCCCTGGGTGTGTGGCGCAGGCGCAATGCAACGAAAGGACTCTTCAGCATAGAGCATGGCAGGGCAGCATACAAGAGCATGCTCCTGAGCGAGGAGGACTCGAGGACTCGCGCGGAGTCGATGGCTTGCCTCCCCTGTCTCAGTAGAATCATCAACAGAGCATCGTTGATAGCCGGCAGGTACGGATCGAGGAGGCCTGGAGGTAGGCACAGACGGGCAGCGAAGTGCCAGCGCTCCACCGGTCAATCCGCGAAGTGGAGAGTGCATGAGCGACCAGCTCGGGTTCCCTGGGAACGACCACAGTTAGCCCAAAATGTAGCAGCGAGTTGCGGCCATGAACATCCCCACTGAACCGATCGGAAGTATCCCCAGGCCTCCTCGACTGATCGAGGCGGTCGCGGCGACGGACGGCACGGACCCGAGGCTGGACCCGCTCTACGACGAGGCGATCCGGGACACCATCAAGCGGTTCGAGGCGACGGGGTCGCCGGTCATCACCGATGGCGAGCAGCGGAAGCATCACAACTTCTGGACTTACTGCGTCCATGGGATGGCGAATACAGCCCCCGATGGCTTCAAGATCCCCTTCTCGGCCGGCCACGTCCGCCGGATGCCTCGGCTGACGGCCGGGCCGTTCCGCTACAAGAGGCACGCGGACAGTTACCTTGACGTGGCCCTGCGCTACGCGCACGTTCCCGTCAAGCAGGCGGTCATTTCGCCCTCGGCCCTGAGCCTCATGTACCCGCCCGACGAGATCCCCGGTTACCCACGCGAGAAGTTCATCGACGACCTGCTGGGCGAACACGAAACCGAAGTCCGCGGCTGTCTGCGGAAGGGGGCGCACAAGGTGCAGATCGACTTCACCGAAGGCCGGCTGGCGGTCAAGATCGATCCCTCCGGCACCCTCCTGCACAGCTTCATCGACCTGAACAACCTCGCGCTGGCGCGATTCTCGGCGCAGGACCGCAAGCGCATCGGCGTCCACACCTGTCCGGGCGGCGACCTCGACTCGACCCACAGCGCGGATGTCGATTACGCCGACCTGTTGCCCAGCCTCTTCCAGCTCAATGTTGGGAATTTCTACATCGCTCTGGCGGGAGAAGAGGATCGAGTCCGTGTCTTGAAAATCATCCGCGAACAGATGAAGAAGGACCAGCGGATCTTCGTCGGCGTCGTCGCACCAATCGATCCGCGCGTCGAGACGCCGGAGGAGGTCCGGGACCGAATCCTCGAAGCGGCCGCTTACATCCCCGTCGAGCAACTGGGGACGACCGATGACTGCGGGTTTTCGCCCTTCTGCGACGACACCACGACGACCCGCGACACGGCCTTCGCGAAGATTCGCGCCCGAGTGCTGGGGACCAAGTTGGCGGAGGAAAGACTTGGAGGCCGCTGATGGAGGGGGATGAACGCGAAGAGAAACTGCTGCGCTCCGTTGCTCTGCAGAACGCCCAGAGCATCCTCCTCGCCCGGCAGCGCGCCGAGGATGCATTGCGGAAGCAGTCGGAGTGGCTGCGGATCACGCTCTCCAGCATCGGCGACGCCGTCATCAGTACCGACGCCGAGGGACGGGTCACATTCCTCAACGGCGTGGCCGAGGCCCTGACTGGGTGGACTCAGGCCGAGGCCGCGGGACGGCCCCTGTCCGACGTCTTTCACATCGTCAATGAACACACCCGTCTGCCGCCAGAGAACCCCGCCTTGCGCGCCCTGCGTGAGGGGATGGTGGTGGCTTTGGCAAACCACACGGTCCTCATCGCCAAGGATGGAACGGAACGGCCCATCGACGACAGTGCCGCCCCCAACCGGGATGGCGCGGACGCGCCGGTCGGGGCGGTCCTCGTTTTTCGCGACGTCACCGAGCGCAAGCGGGCGGAGCAAGCCCAGGCCGAGCGCGGCCGGCTTGTGGCCCTCCGGGCCGACGTGGCGGTCGCCCTGGCAAGCGGCCTCGCCCTCGGCGATGTTTTGCAGCGTTCGGCCGAGGCCATCGTCCGGCACCTGGACGCCGCCTTCGCCCGAGTCTGGACACTCGACGAGGCCACGGGGGTCCTCGAACTCCGGGCCAGCGCTGGACTCTACACCCACCTGAACGGGCCGCACGCGCGCGTCCGGCTCGGCGAGTACAAGATCGGCCGGATTGCTGAGAGCCGGCAGCCGCTCCTGACCAACGCCGTCACCGAAGACCCCAACGTCAGCGACCCCGAGTGGGCCAGGCGCGAGCGCATGGTGGCGTTCGCCGGCTACCCGCTCATCGTGGAGGGACGCGTGGTCGGCGTGCTGGCGCTGTTCGCACGCCACGCCCTTTCGGAGACGGTCCTCACCGATCTGGCCCCGCTCGCGGACGGCGTCGCGCAGTGCATCGAGCGGAAGCGGGGCGAGCAGGCCCTGCGGGAGAGCGAAGAGCGTCATCGCAAACTCGCCGACAACCTGCCGTCCGGTTTCATCTACCAGATCGTCTCCGCGGCCGATGGCACCCGCCGATTCAGCTACGTCAGCGGAGGCGTGGAGGCGCTGAGCGGGGTGACGCCGGGGGAGGTGGTCGCGGACCCCACGACGCTTTACGGGCTGATCGCCGAGGAGCACCGCCCCCTGATGCAGGCGGCGGAGGAAGCCGCCTTCCGGGACTGGAAGCCCTTCAACTTTCAGTTCCGAATGTGCGCCCGCGACGGTCAAGTGCGCTGGCTGCACTGCCGCTCGGCGCCGCGCGACCTTGCAGGCGGCTGCGCGGTGTGGGACGGCATCGCGGTGGATATTACCGAGCGGGTGAAGATGGTGGAGACGTTGCGCCAGGCCGACCGGAGGAAGGACGAGTTTATCGCGCTGCTGGCCCACGAGCTTCGCAACCCGCTGGCTCCGCTGCGTAACGGCCTTCAGGTCATGCGGCTGGCGGAGGGCGACGCCAAAGCCGTCGCCCAGTCCCGCGACATGATGGAGCGGCAGTTGGGACACATGGTTCGCCTCGTCGATGATCTGCTCGACATCTCCCGAATCAGCCAGAACAAGATGGAACTGCGCCGCTCGCGGGTGCTGCTGGCGGACGTCGTGAACAGCGCCGTGGAGACGGCTCGACCTTCCATCGAGGCGGCAGGGCATGAGTTTATCGTCTCCCTGCCGCCGGAGCCGATCCATCTCGACGCAGACCTGACCCGGCTGGCCCAGGTGTTCAGCAACCTGCTCACCAACAGCGCCAAGTACACGGAACCCGGCGGCCGCATCTGGCTCACTGCCGAGAGACAGGGCGGCGAGGTGGTCGTATCCGTGCGCGACACCGGCATCGGCATCCCGTCCGAGTCGCTGCCGCGCATTTTCGACATGTTCTCGCAGGTGGACCGGAGCATCGAGCGCTCGACGGGCGGCCTCGGGATCGGCCTCGCGCTGGTCAAGGGGCTGGTCGAGATGCACGATGGGACGGTCGCCGCCGTCAGCGAGGGCAAGGGCAGCACATTCACGGTCAGGCTTCCGGCCCTGGGGAGTCGCACGGAGACGATGACAGCCGTCCCCTCTGACAATGGCCAGACCGCCACCGGCCCGAAACGGCGCATCCTGGTGGTAGACGACAACCGGGATGCGGCGACTTCGATGGCGCTGATGCTCCGGCTGATGGGCAACGACGTCCGAACCGCCCACGACGGCATCGAGGCGGTGGAGGCGGCCGAGCAGTTTCGGCCGCAGGTCATCCTGATGGATGTGGGGATGCCGCGCCTCAACGGGCTTGACGCCACCCGCCGCATCCGCGAGCAGCCGTGGGGGAAGAATGCGATTATCATCGCGCTGACGGGCTGGGGCCAGGACGGAGACCGCGCCCAATCGAAGGAGGCCGGTTGTAATGGCCATCTGGTGAAACCGGTCAACCCTCCCGACCTGGAGAAGCTGGTGACCGAACTGGTGGAAGGCGGCCCTGAGCGATGATGCGGTTCTTTTTCCGGCACAGGATCAGGCCGATCGACGGGCGGTCTTCGGGGTGGAGCAGCAGGTCGTCCACCGCCGACAGGTAGAGGTTCATCTTGCCGGCGTGTTCAGGCTCGAACTCGTCCCGTTTGAGTTCCACGACGACGAACGACCTCAATCGGAGATGATAGAAGAGAAGGTCGATTGCATCTGCTGGATTGAGCGAGAATCACAGAAACCAGATACTATTCGGCAACTCCGCTCCGGCGACGAAGCTCAATTTCGCGATCTTGCACATCCCGAGAGGCTTTTTCTGAGTGGACGTAAGGCGTTGATGCAGAGAGTCTTGCTACCACGCAGCGCACTCCGGTGGGGGACTTTCTCAAAGAGCCTGAACAAGATGGTGAACGGCGCGGACAGTTCTGCGAGTTTTCTTGAGCCTGCCCCTGGACAAAAAGGGGGTGCGCAGCTGCAATGACGGGAACCTAACAACCCCGCCCTCCGCAGGAGTACACCCGGTGATTACCTTATCGTTTCCCCAACGCATCGCCTGCGCTGCCGCCACCCTCTTGGGACGCTACGGAGCCGTCACACGCTTCGCTCGCGAACACGGACTGTGCCGGCAAACCGTCTACCGGCTGACCGAGACGCTCCGCCACGACCTCGACGCCTCGACGCATCGCCAGGAAGCTCTCCGCCTCCGCCAACAACTCCAACAAGTCCAGACGCACGCGGACGCCTTGCAACGACGCCTCAACGACGCCGTAATCCTGGACCGCGACCGCCAGGCCGAATTCGCCGCCACCGCCCAGGCCGTTGGCGTCAGCCTGCCCGTCGCGCGCCGCCTCCTGCGCGTCGTCCTCCGCCAGGGCGTCCCCAGCGTTGCCACCCTCGGCCGGCTGACTCAGGCCGCTGCTCAGCGGTCCGCGGCGTTGCTCCAGGTTCTGGACGAACACACCCGGCCGCGGGTGCGTCAGGCGGTGGCTGATGAGATCTTCGTCGGCCGCAAACCCATTCTCATGGTCGTGGAACCCAACAGCTTGTGTTGGGTCAGCGGCCGGCTCGCAGCGCGGCGTGACGGCGTGACCTGGGCGGAGGAATTCAGCCGGCTGCCGGCGCTGGAGCAGGTCACCAAGGACGGCGGCAGCGGCCTGGCCAACGGCCTGGCGCGGGCCAACGCCCAGCGGCAGCAGGACCAGACGCCGGTCGCCGAGCAGGACGACCACTTCCACCTCTTGCGGGAAGGCCAGCGGGCCCTGCGGATCAGCGCGGGGCAGGCCAACCGCGCCGTGGATCGGGCCTGGAAAGCAGACAAGAAAGAGCGACGGCGGTGTCGTGCCCGGCGGGCCGGCAAGCGGAGCGGCCACGCCTCGGTAGTGGCCCTGCGTTGGCGGCAGGCCGACGCGGCCTACAACCGCTGGTGCTGCCAGGAGCAGGCCTGGCAACAGGTGACGTCGGCATTCACGTTGTTCGATGCCTCCGGACAACTGCAGACCCGGGCGCAGGCCGAGGCCACGATAGCGGCGGCCCTGCCGGCGTTGACAGGCAAGCAGTGGGACAAGACGCGGGCGGCGCTGACCCGCCCGGGGTTGTGGACTTACCTGGACCGGGCCCCCCGAGCAGTTGACGGCGTTGCCGGTGCCGGTGGAACTGCGTCGGGCAGCGTTACGCGTGGAGGGAGCGCGGCGGCGGCCCGAGGTTATGGCCGCGGAGGGTGCCGGGGCGTCGGCGGTGCGTGGGATGGTGCTGGTGGCGTCGGTGGTGCTGAGTCGGGCGGGCGTGGAGGGTGCGGCGGCGTTGGCGGCGGTGCGTGCGGTGTTGGCAGGGGTAGGGCGTGCGAGCAGTTCGGTGGAAGGGATCAACA
>JBBRIK010000155.1:0-8196 GCA_038221045.1 Gemmatales bacterium | reverse complement strand
TTTCTTGTCTTCAGCCCTGAAGGGGCGGTCGTCAATAGCCAGGGGTGTGAACCCCTGGTTCGAGGGCAGCCATGGTCTCTTTTGTCTTCAGCCCTGAAGGGGCGGTCGTCAATAGCCAGGGGTGTAAACCCCTGGCGTCGGCTGTAAACCCCTGGCGTCGGCTGGCGTCGGCTGGCGGTGGGTATGACCCCCTGACGGCGACGCGATCGAAAGGAGACGGTAGTGTCCCTGAGGTTGAATGCGTTGACCGGCGGCACGGGCCTGCTGGGCAGCCACATCGCCGAGCAACTCGTCCAGCGCGGCGAACGAGTCCGCGCCCTCGTCCGTCCCGGCAGTGACGCAAGCTTTCTGCGCGGGCTGGGCGTCGAGTTGATCGAGGGCGATCTGGAAGACCTCGATGCGATGCGCCGGACCTTCGCGGGCGCTGACGTCGTCTATCACAGCGCTGCTCACGTCGGCGACTGGGGACCGTGGAAACTGTTTCGCCGCAGCGTCGTCGAGGCGACGGCGCGATTGCTTGAGGCGTGCAAACTGGAAGCTGTCGGCCGCGTCCTGCATGTCAGTTCGATCATGGTCTACGGCCATCCGAAGCCGCGCGACGGCGAACTGTTCACCGAGGACGAGCCGCTGGGCCGGAAGCTCTGGATCTGGGACTATTACGCCAAGGCGAAGATCGTAGCCGAGGCGCTGTGCCAGGCCTCCTCCGTTCCGTGGACGATCATCCGCCCGAGCTGGATCTACGGCCCGCGCGACCGCCGAACTCTGTTTGCGTTCTTCAAGGCGCTGCGCGCGGGGCGGGTTCGGCTGCTCGGCAAGGGTGACAACCTGCTGAACTTCCTCTATGGGAGCGATGCGGCCGATGGAGCCATTCGCGCCGCGACGACCCCTCAGGCCGCCGGCCAGGCGTACAACCTGTCCAGTGACGGCGAGATCACCCAGAAGCAGATGCTCGATCTGCTGACTGACTCGGCCGGCTGGCCGCGTGTCACCCGATCGATCAGTTTTCGTCTCGCCTATCTGGGGGGAGCCTTTTCGGAAGTGATCGGCAAAATGATCTTCCTGAAGCGCCGCCCGCACGTCACGCGCTACGCCATCACCCTTGTCGGACGGCCGACCTTGTACAGCACGGAGAAGGCGCGAACTCAACTGGGCTGGCAGCCCCAGGTCAAGGCGGAGGAGGGAATTCGCCGCGCGCTGGAATGGTTCCGCGCTCAGCCCGGCAGCGCGGAGTTGCTGAAGACGCCTGGATCGTGAGGCGTCAACGTCTCTGGTCGGCCCGGCGGGCCAGGATGACTCGCTGCCAGAGGACGTCGCGTGAATCGAGGATTTGACACGTCCAGCCCTGTTTGCGCAGCAGTTGTTTGAAGTAGCTCGTGTGGAAGCCAAGTTCCAGCCACCCATGCCGACGGATGCAATAGAGGGATTGCCCATCGAGCCGAAGTCCCCAGGGAAGCGGAAACGCCTCCGTGATGGGTTCGCCCGCGAAGACAACCATGCCATCAGGCTTGACGAACCCCTTCAGGTTCTCCAGCATGCGGACATGATCGGCACAATGGTGGAAGCACTCATAGAAGATGACGCGGTCGAACGGGTCCTCGGCTCGATAATCGAGCATGTCGGAGTACACCAGTTCGACCCGCCTTTGCAAGCCCTCGGCTCGCTTGCCGATAACGTCGAGATACTGACGATTGATATCGACGGCGGTGACTTGCTGTCCCAGCATGGCCAGTTGAAGCGTCGTCTGGCCATGTCCTGGGCCAAATTCAAGCACGCGCTGCCCTGGTTTGAGGTCCAACGTGCGCATCAGGAAGCCGACGGCCATCAACTGTTCGCCGACATGAGTTGAGCTTCGCGTGGCATAGGGCATCGGACAGGCAACGTCACGCTCCAGATCGCCTGGCAACTGCTCGCACTCGACCGCATCGTAGCCCGAGCGGTTCGCGATCAGACGATACAGGGCCATTTGCGCTTCGCGATAGGCGGGGGAATACGGGTCCGAAGGGAAGCGCATGGCCGGCTCGAAGCGGATGCGAGAGAAGGCTGCCTGGGCTTCGTCGTGAGTCCCGGCACGCTCTGCCTGAGCGAGGGCGAGATCGACTTCTTCCAGGGTCCGAAGGACTCGTTCTCCATCAACGAGGTGCCGAACGGCGCTGGGCAATCCTCGGCGCACAAACCGCCAACTTCTCAGCACGGGCGTGCGGAGCATCGGAGGACAGAAACGCTTGACGAGTTGTTTCAAGCCCGTCCTCTCCATTCGACTCTCCATGTCAAAAAGGCAGTGGCTGAACCAGGGACTCATTCTCAGCCGTCACGAAGTCCATCTTATTTGCGGGAGTGCTTGTAATCTGATGAGATGAAAAAGACAATCCCCGCTCTGGGGTCGATCTTCATGGTGGCAAGCGCTGTCCGGCGTACACCTCAGACGGGAATCCGCGCCGGGGGGTGTGTGGCGCAGGCGCACTGCAACGGGTGATGACTCTGTAATGACAGTGTACGGATGATTAGTTCGCAAGAGAGGCTGCGTCAGGTCATCAAGGAAGGCGCTCTCTCGCATTGGCGTTCAGCGGACAATTCTGATGCGTCTCGATCTTCGGACGATCTGTCGAACTCATCCGGTTGGGCCGTTAGGCCATCGCAGCAGTGGATTCCACCCATCCCGCCGCACTCGGGACATGGAATCATCGCTCCCGCGCGAATGATGAAGTGCTGACCATGACAGCTACAACAGAGCATGAGATTCTCCTTCCTTCTCTAATCGACAGAATTATACTAACCGCATCACGAAATAATTGAAAGGTCAGCAGGATGGCGGACCGGGTGGCGATCATCGGAGCGGGGTTAGCCGGGCTATCGGCGGCGACCGCTCTCGCTCAGCGCGGCTTCGACGTCACGATTCACGAGGCGAAACCGCGAGCGGGAGGCCGCGCGGGTTCGTTTCAGGATTCCGCGACCGGACAACTGATAGACATTTGTCAACACGTCAGCATGGGCTGCTGCACGAATCTCGCTCACTTCTGCCGGACTGTTGGCGTCTCTCACTTTCTTCGGCCTCAGGAACGTCTCTACTTCATGACGCCGGACGGCAAAGTGAGCGTGTTCCGCGCCGATAGACTGCCCGCGCCGCTGCACCTCGCCCGCAGTTTCGCCGGTTTGCACTTTCTCAACTGGAGCGAGAAAGCCCGTCTCGCCTGGGGGCTGGCGTGCCTGAAGTCCGCCTCCGACCACGACGACCCTCCCTTCCTCCCCTGGCTTCAGCAGCACGGACAGACTCAACGGACAATCGATCGCTTCTGGGGCCTCGTGCTGGTCAGCGCTCTGAATGAGACGCCGGATCGCATCGGTCTGCGCTACGCTCGCAAGGTGTTCGTCGATGGCTTCCTGCGTCATCGGCGCGGCTTCGAGGTCGAGTTGCCCTCGGTCCCGCTGGGCCGGCTCTACGGCGAGGAACTGCAAACCTGGCTCGCTCAGCACGGCGTTCGTCTCGTCCTGGGCAGCGCCGTTCGCGGATTGCAGCTGCGCGACGGCCGGGTCGCGGGTCTCGAATTGCGCGACGGATCGCTGATCGAGGCGGACTGGTACGTCAGCGCCGTGCCGTTCGATCGCCTGCTCGCTCTGCTGCCGGAAGCCGTCGTCGAGCGCGAGCCGGTCTTCCGCAACCTGCGCAACCTGGAGACGTCCCCGATAACGAGCGTCCATGTTTGGTACGACAGGCCGGTACTGAAGTTGCCGCATGTCGTCCTGGTGGACTGCGCGGGTCAATGGGTCTTCAATCGCGGCGAAAGTTCGCCGGGTGAGCATTACTTACAGGTGGTCGTCAGCGCCTCTCGCGATTTGCGTTCCCTGGGCCGAGACGAGGTGCAGGCGAGAGTGACAGCGGAACTGGCGCGGCTGTTTCCCAAGGCTCGTGTCGAGGCGATTTGCCGGGTGAAGGCGATCACGGAGCATGCAGCGACGTTCAGCGCCGTGCCGGGCGTGGATCGCTGGCGGCCGAATCAAGAGACGCCGATCGCGAACCTGTTCGTGGCGGGAGACTGGACCGCGACCGGCTGGCCAGCGACGATGGAGGGTGCGGTGCGGAGCGGGTATCTCGCGGCCGAGGGGTTGCTGCGCCGCCAGGGACGTGAGGAACACCTGGTCCAACCAGACCTCTGACGGGCGGCGTCTCGCACCGCTGTGGTCTGTATCGCGGCCGTCAGGGTCCTCGACTCCAACGCCAGCAACACCTTCACCTACGTCAGCAACAAGGTCAAGACAACGTCGAGTTGAGTCCGCGACGAGACACGATTCAACACGCGCCCCTGGAAAGGTCCTCTTTCCGGGGGCGTTCTGTTTTTCGAGACTGTCGCGGTGGACTTGCGGTACCCTCTATCGCCGCTCTTCGCCGGGAGATATAACAGCAGCGCATCGTCCGATCAACCCGCAAGAGGACTCTCATTATGCGATTGCTGTTCCTCCTCACTCCCCTCGCCGCTCTCGCCGGCGTCGCGTTCTTCGAGAAACCGAAAGATCCGCCGCGCAAGCCGTTCGGCATCGACAAGCGCGTCCCCTGGACCACCTCGAAGGTGCAAGGCTCGCCGGAACCTCCTCCTCCTTATCGTCTGGAGAAGGTGTTCTCGAAACTGAGCTTCGACGAACCGCTCGAACTGGCCGCCGTTCCCGGCAGCAATCGCTGGCTGATCGCGGAGCGCCACGGCAAGATTTTCACCTTCGAGAACGATCCCACCACGGCGAAGAAGCATCTTCTGATCGACCTCAAGAAGACGGTCTACGGCGTGGTCGCGCATCCGAAGTTCAAGGAGAACGGCTACGTCTACGTCACTTACATCGTCGATGCCGACAAGGAGCAACCCGAGGGCAGCCGGCTGGCGCGGTTCAAGGTCAAGAAGACCGATCCGCCTGAAGCCGACCTCTCCTCCGAGAAGGTAATTTTGACCTGGCCGTCGGGCGGACACAACGGCGGCTGCATTCGCTTTGGTCCGGACGGCTATCTCTATCTCTCGACCGGCGATGGCAGCGGCATCGCCGACGGACTCCAGACCGGCCAGGACATCAGCGACCTGCTCGCCTCGCTGCTGCGGATCGATGTTGACAAAAGCGAGGGAGACAAAGCCTATCGCATCCCGGCCGACAATCCTTTCGTCAAGCACGAGGGCGCGCGTCCGGAGGTATGGGCCTATGGCATCCGCCAAGCATGGAAGTTCAGCTTCGACAGCAAGACCGGCGAGTTGTGGGCCGGCGAGGTCGGACAGGACCTGTGGGAGAGCGTTTACAAGATCGTCAAGGGAGGTAATTACGGCTGGAGCGTCAACGAGGGATCGCACCCCTTCCGGCCGGAGCGGAAGAAGGGGCCGACGCCCATCCTGTCGCCGATCATCGAGCACAACCACACCGAGTTCCGCTCGCTGACGGGCGGCTACATCTATCACGGCAAACGGCTCAAGGAGCTGAAGGACGCCTACATTTACGGCGACTTCGACACCGGACGGGTGTGGATGCTGCGGCACGACGGCGTCAAGGTGACGGAGCATCGCGAGCTGGCGAAGTCGCGGCACCGCATCGTGGCCTGGGGCGAGGACCAGGCGGGCGAAGTGTATGCGCTCGACTTCATCGACGGCGGCATCTACCAACTCGCGCCCGCCCGCGTCGTCGTCGAGGGGCCAAAGTTTCCGACGCGCCTGAGTGAGACCGGCGTATTCGCCTCGACGAAGGACCACAAACCCGCAGCGGGTCTGATTCCGTATTCGGTCAACGCTGAGCTGTGGTCCGACGGCGCGAGCAAGGACCGCTTCCTCGCCTTGCCGGGAGAGTCGAAGATCGAGTACGAAACGGTGATCTATCCGCAGCCCGCTCCAGGATCGAAACCAGGCTGGCGCTTTCCCGACGGGGCTGTCCTGGTCAAGACGTTCTCCCTGGAGATGGAGAAGGGCAATCCCCGGAGCCGGCGTCGTCTCGAAACCCGGCTGCTGCACGTCGCTCGCTACCCCGGCAGCGAGGAAGTCGGCGATCAGGTCTGGAACGGTTACACCTACCTCTGGAACGACGAGCAGACCGACGCCGAGTTGATCGACGCGAAGGGACTCGACGTGGCCTATGAGATCAAGGACGCACGGGCGCCGGGCGGCTCACGCAAACAGACCTGGCACTACCCCAGCCGGGCCGAATGCAACATGTGCCATACGGTGACGGCGAAATACGCGCTCGGGGTCAACACGGCCCAGATGAACAAGGACCACGACTATGGCGGAGTCGTCGCCAATCAGTTGGCGACCCTGGAGCACCTGGGCATCTTCACGAAGCCGTTGCCCGCGAAGCCGGAGAAGCTGTCGAGCCTGGCGGATTATCACGATCGCGGCCAGCCGCTGGACGCGCGGGCGCGGTCTTACCTGCATGCGAATTGCAGTCACTGTCATCGCAAGTGGGGCGGCGGCAACGCGGAGTTCCAGTTGCTGGAAACGCTGCCGCTGAAGGAGACCGGCACGATCGGCGTGAAGCCGGCTCATGGCACTTTCGACCTGAAGGAGCCGAGCTTGCTGCTGCCGGGGGACCCGGAGCGCTCGCTGATCTGGGAGCGCATGAAGAAGCGCGGCCTGGGACAGATGCCGCACATCGCCTCGAACGTGGTGGATCAAGAGGCGGTAGAATTGATTGAGGAGTGGATCAAGAAGATGAAGTGAGGGTTTTCTTGCCGCTTGCGGCTTTGCAAAGCCGCAAGCGGCCTGAGGAGGATGATATGGCGATTCTCACAAAGATGGTCGAGGGGACTATCAAGCCCGATGGCACGCTGGAACTGGATGAGAAACTGAACCTTCTGCCTGGACGGGTGATGGTAACCATCCAGTCCCCTGACATTCCGGGGGACGATCCGTTCTGGCAGCGAATGCAAGCGATCTGGGACGCTCAGAAAGCGCGCGGACATGCACCCCGAAGCATCGAGGAAGTCGAGGAAGAACGCCAGAGGATGAGGGAGGGATGGGACGAGCGGCAACAGGAACTCGAACGCATCCAGCAGGAGTGCGCCGAGGCGCGCTGGAACAAGGAAGTCCCACCGGAGCAAGCGGGATGATCGTCTATCTGGACGCCAACATCGTCATTTATCTCGTGGAACAGCATCCGACCTTCGGCCCGAAGGCACGCAGTCGAGTGAACACCCTGCGAGCCGCAGGTCACGAAATTGCGGTGAGCGATGCTGCTCGAATGGAGTGTCTTGTGTTGCCGTACCGGAATGGGGACGTTGCTCTGCTGGGAACCTACGCGTCTTTTTTCAACGATCCGGACATGAAGGTCTTCCCACTGACGCCCCCTGTCTGTGAGCGCACTGCCCAGATTCACGGCCTCCACCGATTCAAGATTCCAGATTCGATTCACCTCGCTGCCGCCGTCGAACATGGCTGTGGGTTGTTTCTGACAGCAGATGCTCAACTCGTTCGCTTTCCCGACCTTCCTGTCGAGATTCTCAGTTGACCAGTCAGAAGCGATGGCCGATCTGGCAGCGCATGAAGAAGCGTGGCCTGGGCCAGATGCCGCATATCGCCTCGAACGTGGTGGACCAGGAGGCGGTAGAATTGATTGAGGAGTGGATCAAGAAGATGAAGTAGGATGAGTTCTGGCCGCTTGCGGCTTTGCAAAGCCGCAAGTGGCTTCTCGAGGTGAAACATGAGTGCGAACGTCGTTGTCCTTGAGGGACTGGTCAACTCGGATGGGACGCTGGTCCTGGATGGCAAAGTTGACCTGCCCGTTGGCCGGGTCAAGGTGACTGTGGAGCTCACCCATGATCTGTCAAAGGATTCCTTCTGGCAGATGATGGAGTCTATCTGGGCTGCTCAGCGCGCGCGAGGCCACGTCCCACGGACGAAGGAAGAAATCGATGCGGAGATTCGAGAACTGCGAGATGACTGGGAGGAGCGGCAGGAGTCACTCGAGCGAATCCAGCAGGAATGTGCCGAAGCCCGAAGGCAGCGCGAGTTATCGGAGCGGTCGGAATGATTGTCTACCTCGATTCCAACATCATCATCTACGTCATCGAAAACCATCCGGTCTTTGGCGCTCAGGCGCGTTCGAGATTGGCGAGGATTCGCGCGGGCGGAGATGAAGTTGCCGCGAGCGATGCCTCACGTCTGGAATGCCTGGTGTTGCCTTACCGCAACAACGACCTCTTGCTACTCGCAAGTTACGCGACGTTCTTTAACAACCTGGGAG
>JBBRIK010000154.1:0-8201 GCA_038221045.1 Gemmatales bacterium | reverse complement strand
CCGTCATTGCAGCTGCTCACCCCCACTTTGTCCAGTCCCGCGCATCAAAACTGATCGTAAGTCCTTGAAACAGAGACACGAAGGGCGAGCGGCTTGTCGGGATTAGCGAGGAGTGTCCCCTTTTGTTCCTCTTTTACTGGTTTGATGATGGGCCAACCAAGGCCATAACGAGACAGCCCCCACAGCCCGTCACTTGTAGCGATTGCCGAGCTTGGTCTTCAGCTCGATCACTATGCCGCCACTCCAGACGGTGAGGGTGACCTCGTCGTCGGGCTTCTTCTTGCCCAGGAACTCGAGTAGGTCGTCATAGTTACCGAGATTGGTGCCGTCGATTGATAGCAGCATGTCGCCGGCCATGACGTCGGCCTTCTTGGCCGGAGAGCCTTCGCGGACTTCATTCACCACCACCCCCCGAGGCTTGAAGGTCACGCCCAGAAACGCCGCAGGCGGCGTGATCCGCAGTTTCAGGGCGGTCAACTCCTTCCCCAACTTCGCCACCGCCTCCCGATCCACCTTCGCCAGCGCCACGTCGAGGGCGGCGGCTTTGGCCTTCAACTCCTCTGCAAGTTTCGCCACCCCCTCCAGATTGGCCTTCGCCTCGGCCAACTGCTGCGGGCTGCCGACGAGCTTTTGCAGCGACTCGTAATCCCCCTTCAGGATCGCGTCCTCGCGGGCCAACTCCTGCGGACTCAGCGCCGAATCCAACTGCCCGCTCAGCGAGATCAGTGGCCAGCGGTGCAGGGTGTCGCCGGTCGTGAGCTTCTTCGCCTCGAAGTTCTTGCTCACCTGCTCGAAAGACGACGCCATCGCGGTTTCCTCCAGGCTGATGCCGCTGAGCGTCGGCAGCTTGCCGGCGAACTCCTTCATCACCCGGTCGAACTGCTTCCGGGCGGTCTCCATCTCCCGCTTGGTCCGCAGCTCGCTGCTCTCCTTCGTGGAATCCTGGGCGCTGCCGCTGACGCCTCCGCCGTAGCCCAGGACGGTCAGGCTCACCGAACCGGCATACTTCGACTCCTTGCCGGAAGCTCGGGCCTGATAGTCGTCGAACGCGGCCTTGAAGGCGGCGTCCCGCTGCTTCTCGTCCTGCTTGGCCAACTTGTGGATCTCGCCCATCGTGGCGGTGATGGCGACCTGCTTGTCCAGCAGGATGGCCACCTGCTTGTTCTCGTCGCTCACCTTGGTCTTGCTGCGTTCGAGGAGGCCGGTCAACTCGGCCTGCACCAGCGCCAGAATGGGTGCGGTCTCCACGCCGGCCCGCGCCGAGATAGTGACGGACAGTGACTGTTGCGCGAGTTGGCGGATCTGGCTGTCGGACGTCGCCGAGCCGCCGGCCGGCAGTTCGACGAACACCTCGGGCGTCCGGCCCTGGCTGTCCTTGGTGGAACTGACCGCCTTGCGGAGTTCGGACACCGCCCCGCGGACGAACTCCACCTGGGCCAGCACCTGGGTTTGCTCGAACCGCACCCGCATCAGGCCGACAGCCTGCAAGTGCGCCTGGGCCAACTTCAGCGAGCCGCCGTTCTCCTTCTCTACCGCCGTGAGCGGCGACGGCAGGACGGTCAGGCGCACCGACCCGTCCGGCCGCCGTTGGATGTCCGCCGACAGCGGCACCTCAGCGGGCAGGGTCTCGTCGCCGCGGCCGGGGCCGATCAGCATGAACCGATACGATTGCGACTTGATCTGCGGCACGGCGAAGGCGAGCGTGAGCTTGTCGGTCGCCTGGCCGCTGCGCTGGACGATGCGGGCCTTCAACTTGTCCTGAATCGCCTTCTCGGCCGCCTCGTTCGCCAACAGATCGACCACCTTGAACTCAAGCCGCTGCTCGCCCTTGATGTCCGGATCGTACAGCAGGTCGGACGCCTTCAGATCCTTGGCCGACGACCCTTCGACGAGCCTGCGGACGCCGCGGACGTGCCAGACGGGCAGGACGAAGACGGTGTTGCCCTGCTGGGCGTAGGGGATCGTGACGCTGAGCTTCTGGCCGTCCAACTCCAGGGTGGTAGGAAATTCCGTGATGCCCGACGCGATGGGGATGATGTTATCGCTGGGTTGGTCTTTCTCTTGCGCGACCAGGGACAAGCGGGGCGGGGCCGTCAGCAGGACGGCGAGGGCCAGGCATTTCAGAGTCGGCAACGCGCGGGGCATGGGAACTCCCTTGAGGGATGGGACAGATTCCACCACTCTATCAGGTTCGCAGCCTGCCGCGAGGCATTTTACGCGATTTTAGCCGGATGATGCGGCGTTTCCAGTGAGTGCCATTCGTGGCTAGCACCCATCTCCGGCGAGCCGTAACGCCGCTCCAGTTTGGTCCCGCGTCATGCCGGGGAAGTCCTCCAGAAACTCGCCGAGGGAGTCTCCACCATCGAGGTAGTCGAGCAACGTGCGAACCGGCTCGCGCGAGCCGACAACCCCCGGCGTGCCGTCAGGGATGTCAGGGGCGCAGTGAACGTTCGGAGAAGTTGCGGACATCGCGTTTTTCCTTCCGAGGATGACGACCTTCCTCATAGGATTCGTCTCGCCAGAGGAAGGATAAGTCGGCTGTGTGCGCACCGCGATCACTTTTCCACTTCCCCAGGGGGTGTGGAGCAGTAGCAATGAATGAATTATGCTCCACGTTAATCGCTGAGCGCTGCGCTGACAAGAACGAATTCCTGCCGGCCTCCATTGTCCTTCATCAGCCCGCGTCGAAGCAGGTGCGGCCACGCGCGCGGCACTCTTCCAGCGTTGCGCTGGCTCCGTCGGGGCCGTAACTCTTCTGCGTACACAGACAGACGAAATCGACCATTCCCTGCTGATACTCCGGGTCCTTCTCGAAGTCCTCGCCGTAGACCGCCATTGACTTGCACGAGAGATGGATGCAACGCATCCGATATTCGTCGGACATGATACTGCTCCTCGTCTTGCCGATTGTAGGGGAGCGGGTGCCAACGCATCACCAGGAGCGTTGAAACCCGCTACGCCGCAAGCGGCAAGAACCTTAGGACTCCCAGTACCGCTTCGCACCCGCCGCTGCCAGCAGGGCACGCTTGACCGCGACGATCACCAGCTTCGTCTTGTAGCCGTTCTGGCTCAGCGGCTTCGCTCCCTCCGCCGCAGCCTCGCCCGCCGCGGTCGCGGTCGCCTCGGTGATCTCCTTGCCCTCGATCGCCTTGGCGGCGTCCGCCACGAGGTACGGCGTCGGGGCGACGTGGCCCAGGACGATCTTCACGTCCTTCGCCTTGCCCTGCTCCAGGACCAGCGACACCGCTGCCTGCACCAGCGGCCAGTCGTGCGATTGCTTGTGACGCACCTCGTAACTGGCACTCTTCTGGCCCGCCTTGCAGTCGATCGTCACCGCCGTCACCAGCTCGTTCGCGGCCAGGACGTGCTCGCGCTCGCCCTCGCCCGACGGAGCGTTGAAGAACTTCGACAGCTCGATGGTCCGCGTCTTGCCGCCGTCGCTCATGACCTTCGCCGTCGCGCCCAGGGCGATCAGCGTCGGGGCCAGCGTCGAGGGGTGGACGATGACGCACTTGTGGCCCTTGGTGAAAATCGCGTGGTAGCGATTCTCGCCGTCGAGCGCGAAACACTTGTCGCCGCCCTTGAGCAGACAGTGGACGTGCTCGTCGCGGAAGTACCAGCAGCGGTTGCGCTGGCACAGGTTGCCGCCGAGCGTGCCCATGTTGCGAATCTGCGGCCCGCCGATCAGACGCGCCGCCTCACCTAGGGCCGTGCAGTATTTCTGGATGGCCGGGTCACTCGCCAGCGTCGCCAGTTTGACGCCGGCGCCGATGGTCAGGATGGGTGGCTCACGCGTCGCGATGTCGAGCTTGTCGAAACCGGCGACGGCGTTGAGACTGACCACCTTGTCCGGCTGGGCGATGTACTCCTTCTGGAGAGCGAGCAGATCGGTGCCGCCGGCCAGCAGCTCGGTCTTGCCCCACTTGCCGTCCAGAAGCGCGACGGCTTCTTCCTTCGTCTTGGGCCGGTGAAGAATGAAGTTCTTCATTACTGCTTGCCCCCCTTCTTGCTCAGAGCGGCGAGGATGCGATCCGGAGTGAAGGGCGTCTCGGGAACCCGGACGCCGATGGCGTTGAAGACGGCGTTGCCTATGGCGGCGTGGGTCGAAATCGTCGGCGGTTCGCCGATGCCGATGACGCCTCGCTCCGGCATGTCCATCATGTGAACGACGATCTTCGGCATGTCCTTGATGCCGCCGAGCTTGTAGAACTCCATGTCGGGATTGACCTGCCGGCCGGTGTTGCGGTCGAGGATGTTCTCCTCGAACAGTGCGTAGTTGAGTCCCATGATGACGCCGCCGGCCACCTGCGATTCGCAGGCCAGCTTGTTGATAATCAGGCCGCAATCCTGCACGGCGATGACCTTCTTGACCTTCACCACCCCCGTCTCGATATCGACCGACACCTGGGCCACCTGCACGCCGCAGACGCCGTTGTTCGACACGCCGGCGTTCTCCGGCAACAGCGTCATGGCCGCGTTCCAGGCGCCGACCGCCTTGATCTGATCCATGCCGAGCCGGGCGCACGCCTCGCGGAACGTCCAGCTCTTGTTGCGCGTCTTATCGACGATCTTGCCCACCTCGATGGCCAGGTCGTCCGGCTTCGAGCCGAGCCGGGGCGAGATCTTCGCGAACAGTAGGTCGCGGGCCTTGACGGCCGCCTGTAGCGCCGCCGGGGCCTGCGAGGGACACGTCGTACTGCCGCCCGAACCGGACGAGGCGCCGTACTGGCTCTCGCCGATCTTGACCGTGATATCGTCCGGGTTCAGGCCGAAGATCTCCGCCGCGACGATGGCCGTCACCGTCCGCTGGGCGGTGCCGAGGTCCTGCGTCGAGGTCAGAGCGGTCACGTTGCCCTGGCGGTCAATCAGGATGGTGCACTCGTTAAGCTGGGAGCTGGCCGCCCCGCCCCAGGTGTGCAGGGCCATGCCGAGGCCCGTCTTGACGACGCCCTCACCCTCGCCCGGCGGATGCCACTGGTTCTTCCAGTCGGACAGCTTCGCCGCGATCTTGATCTGCTTCAGATAGAGAGCATGACGCAGAGCATTGATCGACTCCGGCGCGTCGAGAGCGGACTCGGCGACCGTCGGCGGCAGGTTCTTGATGCGGACGACCAACGGGTTCAACTCCAGTTTGGCCGCCAGGTCGTCGATCGCGCACTCGGTCAGATAGCAACTCTGCGGATGGCCGGGGGCACGCATCGCGCGCTGCTTGGCGATGTTGGTGCGGACGACCGTGTGCTTGGTCTTGAGGTTGGGGAAGATGTAGACGTAGGGCAGTGGGCCGACCGTCGGCGAGTTGGCGATGCCGCCGGTGCCGTAGCAGTCGATCTCACAGGCGACGAAGGTGCCGTCCTTCTTCGCGCCGAGCTTGACGGTCCCGTATGCCGAGGGCCGGCTGCCGCCGATGACGACCTCGTCGGCCCTGTCGAGCATCAGCTTGACGGGTGCCTTCGCCTTCTTGGCCAGTTCGCAGGCCGCGATGCCCTGCGGGTCGGCATTGAACTTGGAACCGTAGCCGCCGCCCATGTGATGCGTGATGCACTTGACGGAGCCGGCCGGCAGCTTGAAGTGCCGGGTCAGGTCGGCCACCATGTTGATCGTCGCCTGGATCGAGGCGTAGACCGTCAGGCCGCTCAGGTCCTTGTCCCAGACGGCGACCAGGCCATGCGATTCGAGGCACTGATGGCTGATGTGCGGCGTGCCATAGTGGCCCTCGAAGACGACATCGGCCGACGTGAAGGCCTTGCCGGCATCGCCCTCGGTCCGCTGCTGGGGCGGCAGGATGTTGTTGCGGTCCTTCTTCGGTCCCGATTCGGGGACCGTGGCCAGGTCTTTCTGGAGGACGTCCTTTTCCTTGACCTGGAAGGGCAGCACCTCGTACTCGGCCTTGATGAGCCGCAGGGCGTCGAGCATGTGCTCTTCGGTGTCGGCGGCGAGGGCGACCACTTCCTCGCCGACGTGGAACAGTTCCTGCCCCTCCTTGGCCATTGCGTAGACAGCCTTGACGCCGGGGGCCTTCTCGGCCTTCGACGTATCGAGGCTGGTGAGCTTGGCGTGGGCGTGCGGGCAGCGCAGGATGCTGGCGTGGAGCAGGCCGGGAAGGTTGATGTCGAAACTGTATTTCGCCTTGCCGCTGGCCTTGTCGAAGCCATCGAGGCGGGTGAACTTCGAGCCGATCAGGCGTGGCGATTCGGGCCATTTGGCGACCATGGATCAGGCCTCCTTCCGCTTGGCGTTGCACAGGGAGGCGATGGTGTCGCGCATCTGTTCGTAAGTGCCGCAGCGGCAGATGTTGCCACAGAGCCCTTCCTCGACCTCGGCGGCGCCGGCCTTCGGATTGGCCTGGAAAACGGCGTGCATGGCGACGACGAAGCCCGGCGTGCAGAAGCCGCACTGCTGAGCGTCGGCCTCGACGAACGCGGACGGCACCTCGGAAAGGGCCTCGGCGGTGGTGATCTTCTTGCCCTGGGCCTCGACGGCGAACATGGTGCAGGAATAAATCGGCTTGCCATCGAGGAGGACGGTGCAGGCGCCGCAGGTGCCGCGATCGCAGACGCGCTTGCAGCCGGTGACGTCGAGATAGTTGCGGAGGGCGTCGAGCAAGGTGACGCGAGGTTCGACCTTGGCTTCGAGCTTTTGGCCGTTGACGTCGAGGGTGAGCGCGACGGGAGCGGGTCCCATCGCGGGGGTGCGGGCGGGTTGATCTTCGTCGCGGACCACGGCCTCGGCAAGACCGGCGGCGCTGCCGGTGAGGGCAGCGGTAGCCGCGGTCAGGCCGGAGCCGCGCAGGAATTCACGGCGTGAATAGCCGTTCCTACCGGTGTCCTGTCCCGATGCGTCGCTCATCGCGGGGACTCCTCTCCAGGATGTTTCTCGGGTTGCGTGTCCGCCCTTGCGAGGGGCGGGTGTATGACGAAGGGCGATTCTAAGTGGGCGACGCACGCGACACAAGCATCTGCTGGGAATTTTCATGGGAGAGTGGTTCTTGCCGCTTGCGGCTTAGCAGGCATCCCTGCAAAGCCGCAAGCGGCAAGAAGGGAGTTATTCGCCGCGTGGGACATCGATCCAGCGGCGTTCGCGATGGCTTTGCAGGATCGCCTCGCACAGGACGACCTCGCGATGTCCGTCCTCGAACGTCGGAAAGGGGCGCGGCGCCGACGGATCGCGAGCCTCGATGTACTCGTAAAACGAGCGAATCAGTTGCTTGAACGTGTCGGGGAAGCCCTCGTTGTGTCCGCCGGGGAAGTTGGCGTAGGGGCGAACTTGCGACTGAAGAAGGGCCGGATCGCGGATCAGCAATTCGTTGGGGCGGTCGCGGTGTCCAAGCCACAGTTCATTCGGATGTTCGCTGTCCCAGGCCAAAGCGCCCTTCGATCCCGCCGCCTCGAAGCGCAATCCGTTCTTGCGTCCCGCCGTCACTTGCGACACCGTGAAAGCGCCTCGCGCTCCACCCTTGAAGTGCAGCAGGACGGAGCCGTAATCCTCCGTATCGACGGTCACAGGCTCCGTCTCGATGGCACTTCCAAGCTTGCTCGCGAACGTCTCGACGCCGCCTTTCGGCTTCCGCCGCTTGGGCAGGACGGTTTGCAAATCAGCGCAGACGCTTTCGATTTCGAGACCGGTGACGGTCCCCATCAGGTCCATCCAGTGGGTGCCGATGTCGGCGACGGCGCGGAGGGGGCCGCTCTCGCTGGCCAGGATGCGCCAGTTGAAGTCGGTGTCGTGCAGCAGCCAGTCCTGACAGTAGGAGCCGGTGACGTGATGAATCGTTCCCAGGCTGCCGTCGGCGATGCGCTGTTTCGCTTCGAGGCAGAGCGGATAGAAGCGGACGTTGTAACAGACGGCGCTGGCGACAGGCGACTTCTTCGCGAGACCAGCGAGTTCGGCCGTCTCGACGGAGTTCATGCCGAGCGGCTTCTCGCACAGGACATGCTTGCCGGCGGCGAGGGCTTGCTTGCACTGCTCGAAGTGAAAGCGGTTCGGCGTCGCGATATGTACGACAGTGATGAGCGGATCGTCGAGGAGATCGGCGTAGGTATCGTAGGAGCGCGTGATATTCAGAGCGGCGGCGGCCTGTTTGCTCTTCTCCGGCGTGGAGCCGACGACGCCGAGAACAGGCCGGCCCAGACGGCGCAGGGCCTCGACGTGAACGGGACCGATGAAGCCGACGCCGACGAGTCCGGCAAAGATGTGTGCGTAGT
>JBBRIK010000153.1:0-8228 GCA_038221045.1 Gemmatales bacterium | reverse complement strand
GCGAAAACCGACCAGCTGGTTCCGGCGTCGGCCCCAACTCTGCGCGGCACCTGCACCTCCGGCCCCGCCGTTTTCCGCGATTGACGTCTGTGTCGGCCGATTGCGGGGTCGCGCTGTTGATGTGCGCTCCGCCGCACGCGGCAAGACGGGTCACAGGTCCCGCAACTGCCAGTCGATCGGCGTCTTGCCGAGGCGCCGCAGGGCATCGTTGACGGCGGAGAAGGGCTTGCTGCCGAAGAACTTTTTCACCGACAACGGCGACGGATGCGCCGCCTTCAGTATGACGTGTCTGCTCCCATCGATCAGCTTCTCCTTCTTCTGCGCATACGCACCCCACAACACGAACACGACCGGGTCTTCGCGAGCGCTGGCATCGCGGATGATCGCGTCGGTGAATTGTTCCCAGCCCTGGTCCTTGTGCGAGTTCGGCTCGTGGGCTCGCACCGTCAGCACGGCGTTGAGCAACAATACCCCCTGCTTCGCCCACTCTTCGAGACAGCCGTGATTCGGTATCCGGCAGCCGAGGTCGTCCCTCAGTTCCTTGAACATGTTGACCAGCGACGGCGGCGGACGGATGCCCGGACGCACCGAGAAGCAGAGGCCGTGCGCCTGGCCGTCGTCGTGGTAGGGATCCTGACCGAGCAGCAGCACCTTCATCTCGTCGAAGGGCGTGAACTTCAGGGCGTTGAAGACGTCCTCTTCCGGCGGAAAGACCGTGTGCGCCTTCCGCTCGCCATCGACGAAGTCTTGCAGTTCCTTGAAGTAAGGCTTCTCGAACTCGTCCGCCAGCACGGTCCGCCAACTGTCGGGCAAGTCGGCGAGTTGCGTCGCCATGCCGGCTGTCGGCCCGCCGCCGGTAGGAACGCTCGACGCCTTCTTCGTCTCGGGTTTCTTCTTCGCCACGCTTGTCTCCTTCTTCTCCGGTTTCCTGTCCTCGCTCACGCCGTTCTTCTCGCAGACGTCTTCGAGCATGCAGGCTTCGCACTGGGGATTATTGTTGGTGCAGGTGTAACGCCCATGAAGGACGACGGCTGGTCCGAAGGTGATCCACTCGCTTTCGGGAACGAGCGCCATCAGATCGTATTCGATCTTCTCCGGCTTCTCCAGCGCGGTGAGTCCCAGCCGCTGGGCGACCCGTGCCACATGCGAATCGACGATAATGCCGCTGGGCAGGTGAAACGCCTGGGTCAAGACGACGTTGGCCGTCTTGCGCGCGACGCGCGGCAGTGTCGTCAACTCTTCGATCGTCCGCGGCACCTGTCCGCCGAACTGCTCGATGATTGTCTTGCACGCCGCCTGAATGGCCTTCGCCTTCTCGTTGAAAAAGCCGGTCTGGCGAATGTCTTCGATCAACTCGGTGAAGTCCGCCTCGGCGTAAGCGCGGACGTCCGGATACTTCTTGAACAGGGTCCGCGTCACCTGATTGACTCGCTCGTCGGTACACTGGGCGGCCAGGATGGTGGCGACGAGCAGATCGAGCGGCGTGTCCCAGAGCAGCTCATAGCGTGCGCCGGGGAACCTCTCGTGAAGCCGTTCGAGAATGACCGGAAGCGCTGTCCTTCCCTTCGCCATGCGAGTTCCTCCCCATGAAGTCGTCTTTCTTCGCCGCTTGCGGCTTAGCGGTCCGGGACTTTCCGCCCCACACGCATGAGTTTAACCGGAAGCTCTCACGATTTCACGCTCGGCAGGTGGCGAAAGAAGATTTGTGGAGACGCACCGGATTTCTCGCTACCATGCTTCCCATCGGGAAAATTCGAGGGTATTCTCACCCTCACTTGACCGATCCTCACAACCGTCAAAGAGTTTCCCGACGCTGCCGAGGCGTCTTCGTGAACATCGTTTCAAGAGGAACACACATGGGCATCAAACTCGCGAAAAACTCGTTCCCCGCCGGACACGGTCCCACCGACTTTCAGTGCTTCGGTCCGCCGGCGACGCACGACGGTGAATTCGAGACGACGCGCATCTGCGACATGGGCTGCTTCACCCAGGACGGCAAGGACAGCAACAAGATGTACCACGCCGCGGTCGTCAAATCGCGCAAGGACGGCAAGTGGTATTCCTACTTCGAGTGGGGCCGCACGGGGGCGTCGAATCCAAGTTTCCAGTTCACCGCTTGCGCCTCCGAGCAGGACGCCGTCAACGAGTACGCGGACCAGCTGCACTCCAAGAACGACAAACGCGGCGAATGGACCACCATCGCCGGCCTGCGCACCCTCCAGGCCAAGGCCGGCAAGGACTGCTACCTCGTCCGTCCCCAGGCGACACGCAGCACCGGACTGCCCGACGCGCGCTCGATCAAGACCAACGAAGGGGCGAAGAAGAAGGAAGAACCCGCCGCCAAGACTGCTACCAGTGAGAAGCCGAAGAAGAAGAAAGCCGCGCCGGACTGCGATCCGCACACATTCTCCCTGCTGCGCGATCTCTCTGTCGCCACGGTGGCCTACACGCGCGGCAGCATGGCCGACGCCAGCCTGCCGACGCAGCTCGCGCTCGACGAGGCCCGCAACGTCCTCGGCGAGGCGCAAAAGCGTCTCGTCGTCATCGGCGACGACGAGGAAGCGCAGGTCAAGGACCGGGAGCTGATGCAACTGACGACGCTGATGTACAGCAGGATTCCGAAGAAGAAGGCCGTCGGCGCGCCGGTCAAGACGTGGATTCTGTCGAAGGAGAACGTCCTCGGCTGGCAGAACGACCTCGACGCCTTCGAGAGCGCCCTCTACTCGACCGCTATCGAGGAAGACGCCGAGTTCGACCCCTTCGCCGGCATGAAACTGACGATGGAATGGATGGACCCGGCCTCGAAGGAGGGCAAGTTCCTCGCCGGCTGGTGGCCGACCGCGACGAACAATCGTCATGGCCATCTCGGCAAGATGACGGTCAAGAACCTCTGGCGCGTCGAACGCCACGAAGACAAGGGCAAACTCGAAACGGTCCAGGAGACGCTGCTGGGCGAGAAGCTCAAGATCAAGGAGGGCGCGGAGTTGCAGCCGGAGAAACGGCTCGACCTGAAGGCCCCCGAGCAGAAGCGCTTCAAGGCGACGAACACGAGCCTGCTGTTCCACGGCACCCGTTCGGTCAACGTCACCGGCATTCTGCGCGAGGCCCTGCGTCTGCCGAAGCAGCTGGTCGGCGTGGTCATCACGGGCGCGATGTTCGGCCCCGGTCTCTACTTCGCGGACGACTGGAAGAAGTCGGCGGGCTACACGAGTTTGCAGAACTCCTACTGGTCTGGCGGCGGCGGCGCGGTCAAGGGCCGCGACGCCTTCATGTTCGCGGCCGACGTCTGCCTGGGCAACCCGTTCGTCGCGCCGGGAGCGCACGGCTACACCGCGCCGCCGAAGGGCCATCACTGCGTCTTCGGCAAGGCGGGCGCGTCGCAGGTTCAGAACAACGAGTTCATCATCTTCGACCGCGATCAGCATCGTCTGCGCTATCTGATCGAGTTCAGCGTCGGCTCGCGCTGAGTCTGGAAGAGGGGGTTCACGAGGCATCCGGCGAGGTCGCCCTGCCCTGAAGGACAGGGCTATCTGCAAAAGCCCTCTGAAGAGATCGTCCAGCTTTGCGGCAGAGGTCCGCGTAATCTGGAGAAAGTTTGTGGGCAGTGTTCGGGTGAATCTATTGGACTTACGTCGAGACCGTTCCCGGCCCTCCAGATGCCTCCAACACCTCTCGCCGTAAATCGTTGTCTGGCAAGGACCGCAAAGCTGGACGATCTCTGAAGAGGGCTGAAGACGCTCTCTTGCAGCCCCGTTCACGGGGCTTTGGCACATAGCCCTGTCCTTCAGGGCAGGGCGGGCGGGCCAGACGTCCGGAGATTCAGAACCGGCAAGCAAGACGTCCGGCGAGGTCGCCCTGCCCTGAAGGACAGGGCTATCTGCAAAAGCCCTCTGAAGAGGGCTGAAGACGCTCTCTTGCAGCCCCGTTCACGGGGCTTTGGCACATAGCCCTGTCCTTCAGGGCAGGGCGGGCGGGCCGGGCCAAAATCGAGAGCGACACTCGATACGTTCGTGCGTCGGCCTTCCCTTTCGGGTATCCTCAACGTCTGCACTCAGACACCACCGCTGTTGAGGGGAGGTCGAGAATGACACCGCACATGAACCGTCGTCAATTCGTCGCCACCGGGGCTGCTGGCCTGACGCTGGCTCTCGGGGCAAGCGCCGATCAGCCGTCGAATAAACTCGTCGTCGGCATCATGGGGACCGGGGGCCGCGGCACGAGCCTGGCCGAGGGGTTCGCGCGCCAGCCCGGCGTCGAGGTCGCCTATGTCTGCGACGTCGATAAAAAGCGGGCCGAGAAGGCGGCCGGCGTCGTCGAGAAGGTGGCTCAGAAAGCGCCCAAAGTCGTCCAGAATTTCCAGAAGGTCCTCGACGATCGCGATGTCGATATCCTCGTCGTGGCGACGTGCAATCACTGGCACGCTCCCGCGACGATCCTGGCCTGCGCCGCCGGCAAGCACGTCTACGTCGAGAAGCCGTGCAGCCACAATCCGCGCGAGGGCGAGTTGATGGTCGAGGCCGCCCGCAAGCACAAGAAGAAAGTGCAGATGGGCAACCAGCGCCGTAGCTGGGACAAGGTCATCGAGGCCATCGGCGAGGTACGCAAGGGAGCGATCGGCCGGGCCTACTTCGCTCAGGGGTGGTACACGAACCATCGCGAGTCGATCGGCAAGGGCAAGGCGGCGACCCCCCCGGCCGGTCTCGACTACGATCTCTGGCAAGGGCCGGCCCCGCGCCGCGACTTCCGCAGCAATTACCTGCACTACAACTGGCACTGGTTCTGGGCCTGGGGCAACGGCGAACTCGGCAACAACGGCGTTCACATGCTCGATCTGTGCCGCTGGGGTCTCGGCGTCGATTATCCGATCCGCGTCTCGTCCACGGGCGGCCGCTATCGCTACGACGACGATCAGGAGACGCCGGACACGCACGTCGTCAGCTACGACTTCGACGGCAAGAAGTCGATCGTCTGGCAGGGCCACAGTTGCAATCAGTTGCCGGCGGGCATGACTCCGGACGTCGTCTTCGTCGGCGAGAAGGGCAGCCTGGCCATCCGCGGCGACGGCTACACGATCCTCGACAACGCCGGCAAGGAGATCAAGAAGGAGAGCGGCCGGGCCAGCGACGCGACGCACTTCGCGAACTTCCTCGAAGGCATTCGCGGCGACAGGCCGTTGAACTCGGGCATCGAGGAAGCGTACAAGAGCACGCTGTTGTGCCACCTGGGCAACATCGCTCATCGCGTCGGCCGCAGTCTGCGCTGCGAATCGACGAACGGCCACATCCTCGACGACAAGCAGGCCCAAGCGCTGTGGACGCGCGAGTATGAAAAGGGATACGAGCCGAAGGTGTGATGTTCCAGGAAACGCAAAGCGAGTGTGTCTCTTTCGCGACACGCAAACAAGAGAGGATTCCGCATGCCTGCTCCGCATCTCCTGGCCTTCGCCGGAAGCCTGCGCAAGGAGTCGTTCAACAAGAAGCTCGTCCGCATCGCCGCCGGGGCCGCCGAGGCAGCCGGCGGCATCGTGACGGTTATCGACCTGCGCGACTATCCCATGCCGATCTTCGATCAGGACCTGGAGACGGAACAGGGCCTGCCGGAACACGCGGCCCAACTCAAGAAGCTGATGCTCGAGCAGGACGGCTTCCTGATCGCGTCCCCCGAGTACAACTCCTCGGTGACGGGTGTGCTGAAGAACACCATCGACTGGGCCTCGCGCATGGGGCCGGGTGAGACGCCCCTGGCCGCGTTCATGGGCAAGTCGGCGGTCCTCATGAGCGCCTCCCCGGGCGCGCTCGGCGGCCTGCGCGGCCTGGTGCATCTGCGCTCGATTCTCGGCAATATCGGCGTCCTGGTGCTGCCGGAGCAAATGGCGATTGTCAAGGCCCACGAGGCGTTCAACGCCGACGGCACCCTCAAGGACGCGACCCAGCAGGCGAGCGTCGCGATGCTCGGAACAAAGCTCGCGGTCGTGGTGCAGCGGCTTCTCGGTTAGTCAAGGATTCCACGAGTCCCATCATGATTCGAGCGATCGTCGTCCTGGTGCTTCTGTGTCCTGTGATGGCGCTGGCCGACTGGCCGCAATGGCGTGGCCCGACTCGCGACGGCGTCTGGACCAACGCCAACGTTCCCGAGAAGTTCCCCGCCAAACTCGAAGCGCGCTGGCGTAAGCCTCTCGACGGCGGCTACTCCGGTCTCGCTGTCGTCGAGGGCCGGGTCTACGCTTTCGATTATCAGAAGAAGCTGAAGGAGCAGGAACGTATTCTCTGCCTCGACGCGAAGACCGGTGAGACGCTCTGGAGCCAGGCCTACAACGTCGCCTATCAGAAGTTGGACTACGGCAACGGCCCGCGCACGACGCCGGCGGTCCACAAGGGCCGGGTCTACACCTATGGCGCACGCGGGCATCTGCATTGTCTCGACGCCAAAAGCGGTAAGGTGCTCTGGAGCCACGATTGCGTCAAGGAGTTCAACGGACGCATCCCGACGTGGGGCCACTCCTGTTCGCCCTTCATCGATGGGCCTCGCGTCCTCGTCCAGGTCGGCGGCCAGCCGAACGCCGGCCTCGTAGCGTTCGATCTCGAAACCGGCAAGGAGGTCTGGCGCAGTCTGAGCGACCGTCCCGGCTACTCATCGCCGGTCGTCATCAGCGGCAAGGGCTGGCGGCAACTGGCCTACTTCTTGCCGGAACACGTCGTCGGACTCGATCCCGAGAGCGGCAAGGAACTGTGGCGCATCAAGCAGACGCCCATCGCGTATGACGTATCGATCAGCGATCCCATCTGGCACGCCGGCGTCCTGCTGACGGGCGACTACTGGACCGGCTGCCGGGCCATCACGCTCGATGAGAAGGGACTGAATCCGAAGGTGATCTGGAAGGGCAAGCAGGTCAGTCTATTGATGTCCACGCCGCTCTGGCGCGACGGCCACGTCTATGCCCTGGACCGCTTTCGCGGCCTGAAGTGCATCGAGTTGAAGACGGGCGCGATCAAGTGGCAGGACGAGTACGTCGCGCCGCGCGGCAACAATCCGCAGGCGTCGCTGGTGTGGATCGGCGAGCGCGCGTTGATCTTCAACGAGAAGTGTGAGTTGATCCTGGCGAAACTGACGCCGGAGAAGTACGAGGAGATAAGCAAGGTGACGGTGCCGCTGGAGAGCGGGTTCACCTGGGCGCATCCCGCCTATGCCGACGGCTGTATCTTCGTCCGCGATGATGCGGAGGTATTGTGCGTGCCGCTGACGAAGTGATCGTGAACCTCTTGGGGAGGCGCGCATCGCGTGACTGGCCTGCTTGCCAATCTTCACGTTTATATACTAATGTTCACAAGGCTGCCGATTGAACGCTTCCTCCCCCGTTGACGCCAGCGATGGCAACGGGTAGATTCCATTTCAGCAGCACACCGACACTATTCGCAAGCCAATCGGCCACGGTTAGGTGGAAACCGATAAGCAGGACGCGCGTGCAGAATAGCGCGGAGGTTCAGTCCCTGTTCTTCCGAGGCGTTCCATGACGACACTCTTTCCCGAAATTGCACTCGGCTCACTTCGCCCGATCCGGGCGGCGCTGAGCAAGACTGGCCCTCAAGAAGCCGAATCCTTCCATACCCAGGTTCTGGAACTGGCGAAGGCTGCGCAGGGGGTGGTCAATCTTCACAAATCCTGGTGGGACGCCCTCCACGATACATTGTCGGAAGGGATCTCCGGTATCGACCTCCGAGTGGAACTGGCCAAACTGCTCGATAGTCTCTCGGACATGAAAAGCGTAGCCACGGAAATCGGGCAGTTTGACTCCAACCACTCCGCGTCCGGCAAGGGGTCACCGCGCGACCGTGCGTACACAGACCAGATCCGTGCGGTTCTCGCCTCAGGAGAAGAATCTATCAACACTCTTATTGCCAAGGCGTCGGCGCTTCAGCGGCTTGCCTCAGCTCCCCCTTCACCGGAATTCGCAGCCCGTGCAAAAATGGCGACAGCACCGGACAGCCCCGCCGAATACGAATCTCTCGATTCAATTCTCGCACGGCTGCACGCGGGCGGCGATCTGTAAGGAGGATCGGGCCGTGCGCTACACCCTCGACATCGTATCCTCCGTGAAAGCATACCTGCGCAATGTAAACAGTCTCTCCCGCCAAGCACGAGTAAGGCTGTTTACCGGTCTGGACGTGTCCCTTCGGCACATGGGAGACCAACTGCGGGCCAACCCTGGTTTGAGGGTCGCGCCTGGGTCG
>JBBRIK010000152.1:0-8238 GCA_038221045.1 Gemmatales bacterium | reverse complement strand
GTTGCCGTAGGACGAGGGCGGCCCGAGTTTCTCGTTGTCGATCGGGATCAGGCCGGTCCCCTTGCCGGAAGCCGCATGCGCCTTGCCGGTCGATTCGGCCATCAGTTGTTCGAGCCAGGCGCCCAGGCTGGCGATGGCGGGCGACGCCACAACCGTCACCTTGTCGCGGCCGGCCTTCGCCAGCGTGCCGAGGATGCAACCGAGTTGCACGCCGGGATTGAGGTCCGGCGGCACACAGGAGGCACACGCCTGCACCATGACCTCGGTCGAGTCGAGGAATTTCGTCACGTCGGCGCCCATCACCGCTAGCGGGATCATGCCGAAGTTCGACAGCGCGGAGAAGCGGCCGCCGATGCCCTTCAGACCGAAGAAGATGTGCTTGAAGCCATCCTTCTTCGCGATCTCGTTCATCTTCGTTTTGGGGTCGGTCACGCAGATGAACTGCTCCCCGGCCTTGTCGGCCCCGACCGCCTTGCTGACCTTGTCGAGAAAATACTGCTTGAAGACGTTCGGTTCGATCGTGCCGCCCGACTTCGACGAAACGATGAAGACCGTCTTCTTCAGGTCGATCTTGTTCTCGAACGCCTTGACCTGCGCGGGGACCGTCGAGTCGAGGACGAACAGCTCCGGCGCGCCGTCGATTTTGCCGAAGGTCTTCTTCCAGACCTCGGGGGCCAGGCTCGACCCGCCCATGCCCAGCAGCAGGACGTTCTTGAAACCCGCCGCCTTGACGTCCTTGGCGACCTCGAGCAGATGTTCGGGAGACTCGCGCTGGCTATCGACGACGCCCAGCCAGTCGAGCCACTGGCTCTCGTCCTGACTGGTCCAGAGCGAGGCGTCGCGCGCCCACAACTTCCGAACCTTGCCGCCGGTACGCCAGTCTTCGAGCGTCTTGGTGACTGCCGCCGCCTGATCGCCGAGCGAGGCCGTCTGAGGCGCGAGACCGCCCTGGAGTTGCTGCCGTTTCTTCTCGACGGTGCCGAGCAGCTTGTCGAACGGATCGGCGAACTTCTTGACGGCGTCGTCGAGCAGCGTCTTGGTGACTTCCTGAAAGCTGATGCCGACTTCCGCCAGCGTTGCCATCGTTTCGCGGGCGTTGTGGATGTTCTCGTCCCAGTTCTCGCTCAGGCTCGGGCGGACGTTGCCGGTGTCGCGAAAGGCGATGTACGTCTCGGCCGGCACGGTGTTGACCGTCTCGGCGCCGATCAACTCATCGACGTAAATTGTCTTGGGATACTTGGCGTTCTTCGTCGAGGTCGAGGCCCACAGCAGCCGCTGAGGCATCGCGCCCTTGGCCTTGAGCGCCTTCCAGCGGTCGCTGGCGTACAGCTCCTTGTAGCGGGCGTAGGCGATCTTGGCGTTGGCGATGGCGACCTTGCCCACGAGCTTCTTGAGCTTCTCGCGCTTGTCGGGGTCCTTCTCCGAGTTGAGCAGCGGGCTGCCGCCGAAGGCGATCTTGTCGTCGATGAGCGAGTCGATGCGGCTGATGAAGAACGAGGCGACGGAAGCGACCTTGCTGACGTCGCCCTTCTTGGCCGCGTAGGCTTCGAGGCCGCTCATGTAAGCCTCGGCCACCTTTTCGTAGGCCTCGACGGAGAACAGCAGAGTGACGTTGACGCTGATGCCTTCGCTGATGGCGGCCTTGATGGCGGGATAGCCGGCCTCGGTCGCGGGGATCTTGATGAGGACGTTGTCGCGGGCGATGGCCTTCCAGAGCCGGCCGGCGTCGGCGATGGTCTTGGTGGTGTCGTTGGCGAGGTAGGGCGATACCTCGAACGACATATAGCCGTCGATGCGTTTGGTGCGGGCGTAGACGGAGTAGAGGACGTCGCAGGCGAGTTGGATGTCCTCGATGGCCATCTTTTCGTAGATATCCTCGGCCTTGGTGACGCCCTGCTTGACAAGCGCCTTGAGGGGTTGATCGTAATCGGGACTGCCGGTGATGGCGGCAGTGAAGATGGCGGGATTCGAGGTGACGCCGAGAAGTCCCTCTTCGTTGACCATCTTGGCGAGGTCCCCGGACGTGATCAGGCCGCGGCGAATGTTGTCGTACCAGATGCTTTGGCCGTACTTCTGAACTTCGATCACCCGATTACTCATGGGGACTCCTCAAGGGGTTCGCTGGCGAAAATCGCAGCCGGAAGATCAACGGAAAGCCACGCGAACGGCGTCCGCTCCGGTCCCCGCCGGGGAGATGCATCCACGCATGAAAAGGATTCTATCCGTGAATCCGGAAGGGACCTGTCTCGGGGCGAGACGACGTTCAATTCATGGAATTCCGGTGGCGCGATCCTGCAATCGGCTGCAACTCGGGTCCGGGTAGGCTTATACCACAATGGCGCGCGCTCGCAAGGAAAAAGTACCCATTTTCACAAACACCCCCCGAACCTTCGGATAGATGGATTAACCTTACAGCGCTGGATTGCCTGGAGTGTAGCCGAATTCGCCAGAATTCGGGTCGCTCAAAAGCCACCAAGAACCCGAATTCTGGCGAACTCGGCTACAAATAGCGCGGTAGTGCTAACGGGAGTTTGGTTTCCCCGCGCGTGCCGCTGCGAGCAAGTGTGAAGAGAATTTCACGGAAAATGCTGTTGCAATCGTGGAATCGGGCCTCTAGAGTAATGCAAACCCTCCCCGCCCGCGAGATGCGAAGGCCATGACCTCCCTCAACCTACTGCTACTCGACTTTTTCATCCCCCTCGATGGGAGTTGATTCCAGGTGCGCCTCTCCGGCATGGCCGGCGAATAGTTGTCAGTCAACGGCCCTGGAATCTCTGGTTCCAGGGCTTTTTTG
Organism: Gemmatales bacterium; assembly: GCA_038221045.1. Classification (GTDB taxonomy): domain Bacteria; phylum Planctomycetota; class Planctomycetia; order Gemmatales; family Gemmataceae; genus JBBRIK01. The sequence goes on along the minus strand of JBBRIK010000152.1, from coordinate 5,444 downwards.
TTGCCCCGACGGAGTGTTTCTCGAAACCATGTGATCCGCGGAATCCGAGCGATTGCCACGGCTGCGGATCTCCAACTTCAGACAGTAACCATGAGCGACAAGACGGGTAACAGCGAACGAGTCATCATCTTCGACACGACCCTGCGCGATGGGGAGCAGAGTCCCGGCGCCAGCATGAATCTGGCCGAGAAGCTCGAGGTCGCCAAGGCGCTTGCGGACCTTGGGGTTGATGTGATCGAGGCCGGCTTCCCCATCGCCTCGCCAGGGGACTTCGAGTCCGTGCAGGCCATCGCGACTCAGGTGCGCGGACCGATCATCGCCGGACTCGCGCGCTGCAACGCCGCCGACATCGATCGCGCCGGTCAGGCGCTCAAGGAAGCCGCTCGCCCGCGCATTCACGTCTTCCTGGCCACCAGCGCCATCCATCGCGAATTCAAGCTGCACATGGCCAAGGAGGAGATCCTCAAACGTGCCGTCGAGGGCGTCAAGCGCGCGAAGGGCTTCTGCGACGACGTCGAATTCTCCCCCGAAGACGCCTCGCGGACCGAGTTGGATTTCCTCGTCGAGGTGGTCGAGAAGGTGATCGAGGCCGGCGCGACGACGATCAATCTCCCCGATACCGTCGGCTATGCGGTCCCCGAGCAGTATGGCGGCATGTTCGCTCATCTGAAGAAGCACGTTCGCGGCGCGGAGAACGTCGTCTTCAGCGCCCACTGTCACAACGATCTCGGCATGGCGGTGGCGAACAGCCTCGCGGCGGTCCTCGGCGGCGCAAGGCAGATCGAGTGCACGATCAACGGACTCGGCGAGCGGGCGGGCAACTGCGCCCTCGAAGAGATCGTGATGGCGCTCCGCACGCGCAGCGACTTCTTCAATTTGGCCACGGGCATCCACTCGAGGAAACTGCTTCATACCAGCCGGCTCGTCTCGCACGTCACCGGCATTCAGGTACAGCGGAACAAGGCTGTCGTCGGCCAGAACGCCTTCGCTCATGAAGCGGGCATTCATCAGGACGGCATGCTCAAGGAACGCTCGACGTATGAGATCATGGACCCCCAGGACGTCGGTCTCGCGAAGACGGACCTGGTCCTCGGCAAGCACTCGGGCCGGCACGCCCTGCGCCAGCGCGTCCTCGAACTCGGCTATCACCTGGACGAGCCGCAACTGCAACGCGTGTTCGAGAGTTTCAAGGTGCTGGCCGACCGCAAGAAGAGCATCTACGACGCCGACGTCGAAGCGCTGGCCGAGTCGGTCATGCACATTGGGCCGGTGCTCTGGACGCTCGAGGCGTTCACCTGCAACGCGGGTTCGGGCACCATTCCTTCCGCCGCCGTCTGTCTGTGGAACAAGGATGGCACGATCTTCCGCGAGGCATCGCTTGGCGACGGGCCCATCGACGCGCTCTTCAAGGCGATGGAGCGTATCACCGGCATCGAGGTCGAACTGCGCGATTTTCGCGTTCGCAGCGTCACGGTCGGCGAGGACGCTCAGGGCGAGGCGCACATCGAGGCGGCGTACAATGGCCGATCCATCAGCGGACGTGGCTTTAGCACCGACATTGTCGAGGCCAGCGCGCTTGCGTTCCTGCAAGTGATCAATCGCATAGCGCTGCGAAAGGCCCAGGCTCGCCTCAATCCGCAGACCGAGGCGGAAATGGCCCCGAGCGCGGTCTGAGGAAGACGGGACCTTCGCCGGGAGAGCCTGCAACCGTGAAGCGAGTCTGTGTCTTCTGCGGGTCGGCATCGGGTTCGCGGCCCCTCTACGCCGAGACTGCGCGGCAATTCGGCACGCGGCTCGCCTCGCGCGGTCTGGATCTGGTCTATGGCGGCGGCCATGTCGGCATGATGGGCATACTCGCCGACGGCATCCTGGCTGCGGGCGGTCATGTCATCGGCGTCATTCCACGAGGGATGGTCGAGAAGGAGTTGGCCCACGAGAGCGTCACGCAACTGCACGTCGTCGAGACGATGCACGAGCGCAAAGCCCTGATGGCGGAGTTGTCCGATGCGTTTGTCGCCCTGCCCGGCGGCACCGGCACGCTCGATGAGTTGTTCGAGATCCTCACCTGGCGACAACTGCGTTATCACAACAAGCCGATCGGGATGCTCAACGTCGCGGGCTATTACGATTCGTTGCTCGCCTGGATCGACACGGCTTTCGCCGAGGGTTTCATCAAGGAGAAGTACCGCGGCTTGCTGGTGGTCGAGCGGGAGGGGACGGTGCTGCTCGACCGCCTCGAAGGGCGTCAGTCGCCGTAACCCTGCGGATGCGAACGGTGCCAGCGCCACGCCGTCTCGACGATGGAACGCAAATCGACATGGCGCGGTTGCCAGCCTAGCTCTTTCTGGGCCTTGTCCGAAGCGGCAACCAACGAAGGCGGGTCACCTTCGCGGCGTGGTCCTTCACGCACGGACACTTTCTTGCCGCTCACCTCTTCGACCGTTTGTATCACTTCGCGAACGCTGTACCCGCGACCGATGCCAAGGTTTAGCCGTAACTCCTTGCCCGGCTCCAGCGTCTCCAGCGCCAGCAGATGGGCCTCGGCGAGATCCTCGACGTGGATGTAATCGCGAACGCAGGTGCCGTCCGGCGTTGGATAGTCGGTGCCGAAGATTTCGAGCTGGGGCCGTTGTCCCATCGCCGCCTGAATCGCAAGCGGGATCAGGTGCGTTTCCGGTTTGTGGTCCTCGCCGATGGTGCCGTCGGGGCTGGCTCCCGAGGCGTTGAAATAGCGAAGCGCGGCATGGCCCCAGTGATAGGCGTGGCTGTAGTCCGCAAGGGCGCGTTCGACCGCGAGCTTCGACGCGCCGTAGGGATTGATCGGCTTTTGCGGCTCGTCCTCGGTGATCGGCACACGCTGGGGGACGCCATAGGTGGCGGCCGTGCTGGAGAAGACGAAACGCCAGATGCGGTTTCGCCGCATGCACTCCATCAACTGGAGCGTGTTGACGAGGTTGTTGAGGTAGTACTTGCCTGGATGCTGGACCGATTCGCCGACATAGGTGAAGGCGGCGAAGTGAACGACGGCCTCGATACGATGCTGCATCAGGGCGTGATCGATCCGATGCGTCTCGCTGAGATCGCCGACGATGAGACGCTCGGCGGGGACGGCGCCGCGATGGCCGAACGACAGGTTGTCGTAGATCCAGACGTCATGTCCGCGCGCCAGAAAGAGACGGACCGCGTGACTGCCGATGTAGCCGGCCCCGCCAGTGACGAGGATGCGCATGAGTGGGTTCGTTCTCCTCGTCGCTCGCGGCTTTGCAAGAGACCGCTAAGCCGCTAGCGGCGAAATCCAGATCAGTTTGTGATGCCTTTCGTGATCCCCATGAAGACGTGTTCGAGGTTGACTTCCTCTTCCTTAAGCATCTTCAGTGTGAAGCCCTCCGTCACCAGCAGGCGGGCCAGTGCGCTGCCGTCTTCGACGCCGTCCTTGAGGGTAACACGCAGCACTTCCGTCTCCTCGTTCAACTCGGTCTTCAGGACGTCTTCGTGAATCTCCAGCAGATTGCGGGCGCGGATCGCCTCATGCTTGCCGACCGCCATCTGAAGGACCGTGTGCTGCTGAACCTGCCGGATGGCGGTCTGCACGTCGCCGTCGAAGAGCAGTTGGCCGCGCTCGATGATGCCGATCTTGTTGCAGATGTCGGCCAATTCGGGCAAGATGTGACTGCTCACGAGGATCGTTTTGCCCATCGCCCGCAGTTCCTTGAGCAGGCCGCGCATCTCGATCCGAGCGCGTGGATCGAGTCCCGAGGCCGGCTCATCCAGCAGCAGCACCTGCGGCTCATGGAGGAGTACACGGGCCAGTCCGAGGCGCTGCGTCATGCCGCGCGACAGGCTCGTCACCAGCGCGTCGCGCTTGTAGCCGAGATCGACCAGTTCCAGCACCTTCTCGCAGCGCAGCCGGCGTTCCGGTCCCTTGATGCGATAAGCCGCCGCGAAGAATTCGAGATACTCGATGACCTTCATGTCGTCGTAGACGCCGAAGAAATCCGGCATGTAGCCGATCGAACGGCGAATCTCACGCGGGTTGTTGTAGATCGAGTAGCCGCACACCGTCGCCTCGCCGTAACTCGGCTGCAAGAGCGTGGCCAGGATGCGCATCGTCGTCGTTTTGCCGGCCCCGTTGGGACCGATGAAGCCGTAAACGTCGCCCCGCTCCAGCTTCAGAGTCAGACGGTTCAGGGCGAACAGATCGCCGTACTGCTTGGTCAGGTCGCGCGTTTCAAGCATGAGTTGCCAGTTGCCAGTTGTCAGTTGCCAGTTGTGTCAGGGAACGCTCGTGATTCCCCGAGCGCTGACCGCTATTTGGATAGAGGGATGTAAATGCGAACGTAAGTGTCCTGACCGAGGAAGCCCTGGAGCTGCTCGCGGTCGCCGGCACCAGGGCCAGGGAGGGTGCCGAGCCAGAGGCGCGTCGGCGAGACGCCGCTGAGCGTGACTGCCTCTGCCGTCGCGGGAGTCTGCACGACCCGGCCAATCAGGATCGCCTCTTCGAGAAAGCGCTCTCCATTGTGAGGTGTCACCGAGTGAACGCCTCGCAGCCGCCAGCCCTGATCGAGAGACCGCAGGCCGCTGTTGTGCTTGTTCGCCATCGGATTGCCAGCGTGGCCGAAGAACAGGATCGGCTTCATCAAGCCGATCATTCGCTGGTCATCGCTGTTTGACTTCATCCCGCCTCGCGCGGGCGGGTCCCCGTCTTCTTGGAGGGGTTCCGGACCGAAGTCCATCCCCCTGTCCTTTACCTTGTCCTTCAGCAAGTCTTTCGACCGCCGCGCTGCTGCTTTCGGCGTCTCGATGTGGCGATACGTTTGCTGCAACCAGGGGCTGACGTTCATTGCCCCGCCCTGGAAGGGAATGTTCTTGCCGTCGATCGTGTAACTCTGACCGGACGGGAGGTTGTCCAGTTCGTAGCGCGTGCCGTTGTACAACAGCGACACCTCAGTCAACTCGACAGGTAACTGGCTGGTGAGGGTGCCGTTGAGGCGCTGGCCGTCGCGCGAGGGACCAAACCCTTTCACCTCGACCAACCGCGCCGGCACGACCTTCGCGTGCCAGGAGGCGGTGAATGAGCGCGAGGCCCACACCGGCACCGGCACGCCCTGCAATCCCCTCGCGTCGGGAGCATACGAATAAGGCCGGCGGAAGAACGATTGCGACGTGGGACGATCGACCCCGCCGATGCCGCTGTCAGGGGCATTCAACGTGCCGACTTGCACGCCGTAGTCCTCATCCTCCTTGCCCCCGCCGACCCACTCCGGCGCCGGCGCGAAACCGACGGTATACGCCTGCACGCGCGGGCTGAACAGCGCCAGCCAGGTCGTTCCCTGAACCTCGCCGTCGCGGAGGTTGATATCGACGACGTCCACCTTGTTGATGCGCATGTGGTTGCCCTTCAGTTTGTAGGCCGTGAAGTAGGCCGCCACGCTGACGATCAGCAC
>JBBRIK010000151.1:0-8243 GCA_038221045.1 Gemmatales bacterium | reverse complement strand
GAGAAGGTGGTGCAACCGGCTGGGAGCGAGGAAGGCAAGACGGCGGAAGAGCATCAACCGGCTTGCCGACCACCCCCATCAGACAAGGTTGCAGCATGAAAAACAATGAGCGGCAGGAGCCAAAGGTTCGACAGCCCAGGGCGAGGCTCCTGCCGAGCCACGGAGCGCCTGAATACCGGCTCGGCAGGAGCCTCGCCCTCCCGGACAACGCACCGACCCAATCAAGAAGGTGAAACCGCCTCAGCGAACAGGTCAGCGAATGCGTTCGCGAACCTCGTTGATCGTTTTCCGCGGCACTCCCTGGATGCGCTCCAGAGCGGCGTTCACCGCGCCGGGGCCGGGACGATTGTCGATCTCCAGCCTCGCTCCCTGCTCGAAATCCTCTTTCGCTCCGAGCTTGCCCTGCGCCAGCCGCGATAGCCCCAGGAAGTAGAAGTAGCGAGCATCCTGCTCGAAATTCTCGATGGCCTTGCTGAACTCCTTCTCGGCCACATCGTATTCGCGATTGTAGAAGCGATTCAAACCCTGAGCGTAGTGCTTCTCGGCCTGCATCGGATGAGCAATCCGCGCCACGTCGGGACGGCGCAGATACGGATGCTCTTCGATCAGCTTCTTCAGCCCTTCGTAATGCTCGCGGCTGAGGTGTGCCTTCAGCCCCTGCGTGTACGTCTTCAGCGCTTCCGTCGCCATCCCCTTGACCGCCAGCGCCTGGGCTTTCAGGAGCGGAAGTTGATCGATGTCCTTGCGCGCCAGCACCTCGTCGGCCAGCTCCATCGCCTTCTTGATCTTCGCCTCGTCCTCCGCGGGCGGCAAGTCCGCCAGCACCAGCGCGGCGACGTCCGGCAGACGGAAATGACCGAGGCGACGCCCCTTGACGTCCGGTCCCTTACCCGTCTTCGGCATCGGCTCCGGCTTCGGCTCGATTCCTTGCAGCAGCATGCGAGCAATGGCCAGCCGGGCCTTCGCTGTGTCAGGATGGTTCTCCGGCAGTTCGGCCATCGCCTTGCGATAGAGCAGTTCTGCCTCCGGACGTTGTCCCATCTCCTCGGCCAATCGCCCGGCGGCGAAGTGACCCGCCCCCTCCGCTCCCGCCTTGATTGCTGCCTCCGCATCGTCCAGCGCTTCCTTCAGGCCCTCCGTGGCGGCTGTCAGCCTGGTGTTGCTATTGAGTGCCTTCTCCAGATGCACCTGACTCCGCAGCGCCAGCAGTTCGCCGTTCTTGTCGGCGAAGACTTTCATTCCCTCATCGAGAACGGTCAGGGCGTCGTTGAAACGCCTTTTGACGACCAACTCCTCGGCCCGTGGGAGATACGATGCCGCAGGATCGCTCAGCTCATTCAGCACTTCCTTCGCGAGCGGTTTCCAGGTCGGTCCCGCCACGTCGCCGCGCATCGCCTCGGCCAGAGCCGTCTTCGCCTTGGCGAATTCATTCTTGTTCCGCAGCGCCAGGCCCTCGACAGCGAAAGCCTGCGAACGCGACTCCAGCGGCGCCTTCGCGTTGGCCTTGACGCGCTCGACGTCCTTCAGCGCCAGCGCGACCGCCTCCTTTTGCGTCCGGTCAGCCAGCAGCGGCGTCCAGAAGCCGAGCATCACCTCGGGAGACCATCGCTGCGACAGGGCCGAGTTCAGATCGCGGATCTCGACAATACTCGAAGCCAGCCGGTTGTCGGGATCGACCTTCTTGGCGACTTCCACGAGGTCGTCAAGCTTCTGAAACAGGATCGACTTGCTCCGCACCGGATCGATGTCGCGCAGTCCGACCTTCTCGCCGGTGCCGATGATCGTCTCTTCAAGGCGCTGCTTATCCTTCTCCAGGCGAATAGTGATGTTCGCCGCCGCGACAACCTTCTCTTTCTCTTTGGCCAGATTCAATTGCTCGGTCTTCAGGGTGTTCTGCGCCGTCAGCAGATCGGCCAGGGCTGTGTCCTTGGCCTTTTTCTCGGTGTCGCGTTCTGTCGTCAGCGTCTCGATATTCTTGTCCGCCTTCTTCTTCTCGGCGTCCAGCGTGGCGTACTCCTTCTTCGCGGTCACGAGATCGGCCTGAGCGGTCTTCAGATCGGTGAACAGGGCTTCCAGCGCCTTGGCGGAGTCGGCCTTGTCGGCAGCGAGATAGTTGCCGGACTTGAGACGTTCCTGAAGTTTCCAGTAGGAGAGAATCTGCTCGCCGGCCTTGACGAAGATCTCTTCCGCCGGATCGCTGAAGGGGTTCTGCGGCTTGCCGATCTGCGATAGTTTGCGTTTCCTGTGCTTGTCGAGAGCCGTTTCGAGCGTCTTCATGGCCCCTTTTTCGCCGTCGAAATTGAGCGCCGCCGCCTCCTTCAGGGCGCGCCAGAAATCCGGCCCCGCCTCGGGCAACGGCTTCGGCTGCTGGGCCGGGAGGAATTCCAGATCGAACGGGAAGAACTCGATCGGCAGCATCGCTCCTGCTCCCGGACCTGGAGGCGCGGGCGCCTTCGCCGGTTGCAGTACTTCGATCCGCAAGATGGAGTCGTCGAAGCGCTGCTTCAGTTCGGGATTGGCGCTGAAGCGACCCGCCGCCTTTTTGTAGATGTCCAGGGCCTCGTCGCGCTTGCCGAGCGTTTCCTGAATGTGACCCTGCCAGAAGAAGGCGTCCGCCGCCGCCGCGATCGCCGTCTCGGCAGCCGCCGGCTTATCTTGCGCGGCCGTCAGATCGACTATCGCCTTCTTGACTTCGTCCGCGTCGGCCTTCAGAGGCGGCTGGGTCTTGCTCAGATACTTCTTCCAGAGGAACTCGCCGCGCGCCGCCCGGTCCTCGCCGCTGTTCTCGTCGATGGGTGGCGGATCCTTGGCGAAATTCGCGTTCTTGAGCAAATCGTGAATGTTATCGCTTTGCGCGCCTCCCGTCGGCTTCTTGCTGGCGACCTTGCCCTTGTTCGGATCGGCTGGAGCGTCGTCCTCGTAGCCGATCATCGTGCGCACCTGATCGCCGAGCTGATTCGTCAGCCCGGCGTTGAACGTGACCAGCCCGACGCAGGCGGCCGTCGCGAGGATCATGCCGACGAGCGTGCCGCCCACCCAGCGCCGGCCATACTTCGGCCTCGGCGGCGGACGATATTCTTCCTCCTCGTCCTCTTTCTCTTTCTCTGCCTCTCCTTCGGTTTCGATGGCGGCGTCGGTGAAGGGTTCCTCTTCGGCCACCGCTTCGCCCAGCCCGTCCTCGATCGTCTCGGCGTCGCCGGCCAGCTCCTTCGCCTCGTCAGTGGCCGTCCCCATCGAACTGAGGAAATTATCGACGTCGGCTTCACTCTTGTCCTCGAGAGTACTCTCGGCGCTGTCGTCCTCGACAATCGCGGCCCCTCCGAGGTTGACGTCGTCGCTGCCCCCTCCGTCCTCGTCAATCAGGGCGGCTCCCTGCGTTTCCTCTTCGTCTTCAAAGACGGCGGCCCCGGCCAGTTCGAGGTCCGCTTCCTCGGCTTCCTCGGCGACCTCTGCCTCCTCGGATTGCTTGAACATCTCCAGAGCCAGGTCCTCGTGGACCAGGCCCGCGCCGGCCACATCGTCTTCGAGGACGACCGCTCCGCCCAGATCGACCGCAGAGGACGAATCACTTTGCCCTTCTGTGCCGGAGAGGACGATCGCGTCGTAATCCTCGTCTTCGGAAACCGGCACCGCGCCTCCCAGATCGACCCCCGATTCGACCGCCTCGGCAATCAAGTCGCGGCTGGAGCCCTTCTCCTTGTCGAGCGTGTCGAGGTTGACCGCCGAGCCATTTGCCCCTCCCGCATGGTCCGCGCCGATCAGCATGTCCGAATCCGAACTTGGCTGCGGCATCTTCTCGCCCGTCGGCGGAGGGAAGGCGAAAGCCCCACTCGACTCATCCTCGATGATCTGCGCATCGGCTAGATCCAGCCCCGACGAATCCTCGAGCGGGACAGCACCTTCCATGTTCAGCGAGGACTCGCGCCGGGCCGCTCCCAGATCGACGCCGCTGTCCAGCAAGACGGCCCCGCTCGCATCGTCCTCGGAGGACAAATCAACGACGGCCGCGGAACCCATCTCGACGCCACTCTCCAAAGGAGCGGCGGAAGCGGCTGCTTCTTCATCGATGTCGATGACGCCGGCGGACCCCAGATCGATACCGCTCTCGATGCGCGAGGGCGGCTCCGCCTTGGCGATGGAGGACGAACCAAGGTCGATGCCGCTCTCGCCGTGGAGAGCGGAGAGTCTCCCCGAGGGCGGGAAAGGCTCGTCCAGACGGAGAGTGCTGTCGTGCCGCAGCGGAGCGGCGGGAGGTTTCGGGGACGGTTTCGCCGCGGGCGGCTTTTGCGGGAGATCGGGACCGAGGTTGATGTCTGACTCGACCGGCTGCGAACTCCTCAAAGCCGACAGGCCGGAAATGTCCTCACTTGGCTCCCGTCTCGGTGGCTGAGCGAGCGAATGGAGCGGATCGTTCAGCGGCGGCGGATCGAACAGATCGACGCGCGACGAATCGGCACCGGGATTCGCGACCGCCTGACCGAGAATGTCGAGGTCCGATTCGGACGGCGAAGCTTCATCGCCCAGCGCATTCTTGACGACCTCGGCGTCGGAAGGCGCGTCGAAGTCGATCGACGAGCCATGGCCTGCCGACGAGGGGTCCTTGACGAGGTCGGCCCAGATGGTCGAGGATTGGCCGCTGGGCGGCTTCGGGTCTCGCCCTCCGCTGGCCCGGCCGAGATCGACTTCCGAGGCGTTCTCGTCGTCGGACAGCAACTCGGCAAACGCCTCATCGTCGAGGCGGCTCTGTTCCTCATCGCTGAGCGGGGGGACCGGAGCGAGGGTCGGATCGATCTCGGGCGTTGGCTTCTTCTTGGGGTCGGGGTTTTTCGCCATGATGAATCACCTGTGCCCGGTTTGCTCGCCGGGATGAAAGGACGAGCGCAATAAGGAGAGTGCGGCGAGGCCGCGCTGATGGTTCATTTTGCCCAGTCTCCGGCAACAGTACAACTCCATTCCTTCTTCGATGACAATTCTTGATGGAAGAGGGTGGCGCATCCCGTCTCTCTGGAGCGACCGCTTCATCTTGACCGGCGCGCGTTGGGCGGGTTATAACGAAAGGGCTTGCTGGCTATTGCGCTCTTGCTGCGCGCGACGACGGGAGACCGATCATGCGGCGAATAATGACGATGGCGATTCTGTTCGGCGTGTCCCTGCTTCCGCTGGGCCTGGCCCCGGCGCAGAACCCGAACGAGAAGGACGTCAAGCCGGCGCCGAACGCCCAGGACAAAGACGAACTCTACGACAAGGACGGCAAGCCGAAGGCCGGCAGCAAGCTTTGGGCGCTGGACGTCAAGATGAAGCCGTTGCGCTCCATCAAGGTGAATGTGCCAGGCCGCGGCGAGCAGATTTGTTACTACCTCTGGTATCAGGTCATCAACAAGACCGCCGAGCCGCACACGTTCGTCCCCGACTTCGAGCTGGTCACGCAGGACACGCGCATGACGTATCGCGATGAGATCCTGCCGCGCGTTCAGGATGCGATCATCGCCCTCGAAGATCCAACGGGCGTCCTCGCCATGAAGAACTCGGTGACGATCACGAGGGACCCGATTCCATCGTCGCGGCCGATGGCGCTGCCGAAGCCGGTGACGGGAGTCGCCATCTGGACCGATCCGAACGAACCGCTGCCCAATGACAGCGAAGAGGTGAGGGCGAAGAAGAAGACGATGCCGAAGCTGACGGACAGCACCTTCTTCAGCATCTTCATCGCCGGGCTGTCGAACGGCTGGGCCGAGACGGAAGCGGCGGGCGGCGAGTTGGTGATTCGCCGCAAGACGCTGCAATTGAAGTTCCGCCGTTTAGGCGACGGGGGGCTACGCAGAGATGAGGACCTTCGCTATAATGGCAGCGAATGGTTATACCGCGCCTCGACGCTGACGATCCCGAAGGACGACAAGAAGGATCCGATGCCGAAGCCGAAAGGTCCATGAGGAACACCCGCTTGCGGCTTAGCGGGCGAGCCGCTAAGCCGCAAGCGGCAAGAAGGTGGTTGGTCTCAACGTATTTGCAACCGCATGAGGACGAAATGGCACATAAGAAAGGTCAAGGCTCTGTCAGAAACGGCCGCGATTCGCACTCGCAGCGGCTCGGCGTCAAGGCGTATGGCGGCGAGCTTGTCAAGGCGGGCAGCATCATTATCCGCCAGCGCGGCACCAAGTATCATCCCGGTCTGAATGTCCGCCGGGGACGCGATGACACGCTCTTCTCGATTATCGCGGGGAACGTCGCGTTCGACCGGAATGGCCGGCGGGTTCACGTCATCGCCCTCGAACAGGCCGCGACGACTTGATAATCGCTGTCTGATGAGCGAGGGGTGGGTTGGGCAAGGTTGGGGGAGAACCCCCCCGGGGCCCCCCCCCACCCCTCGCTTGCTTTTTCCCTCCAGGTCCTTGTCGCGCAGGTCCGTCACGAACATGTGGCCGGGCTTGTGGGTGATGAGCAGCGGCGGACGCGCCTGCATGGCAACCGCCTGGGGCGTCACGCCACACGCCCAGAAGACCGGCACCTCTCCCGGACGAATCGTCACCGCATCGCCAAAGTCGGGCCTGTCAATGTCCGCAATCCCAAGCGCTGACGGATCGCCGGCATGGATCGGCTCGCCATGCGCTCTCGGGAAACGAGCGCAGACGCCCCGCGCCGTCTCGACCAAACCCGGTAGAAGTGGCCGCATCGACACGACCATCGGACCCGCGAAGATTCCCGAGGGACGACAGGCGATGTTGGTGCGGTACATCGGCACATTGCGGCCCTCTTCGATGTGCCGAACCGGCACGCCCGCTTCGAGGAGAGCGTTCTCGAAGGTGAACGAGCAGCCGAGCAGGAACGCGACGAGGTCGTCGCGCCACCATTTCAGCAGGTCGAAAGGCTCCTCGATGAGTTGCCCTTCACGATAGACGCAGTAGCGCGGCAGGTCGGTCCGGACGTCAGCGCCCGGAGCGACCTGCCTCGGTTCCGGGTCGCCGGGCTGTGTAACGTCGAGCAGCGGACAGGGCTTCGGATTGTTCTCGCAGAAGACGCGAAAGTCCTCGGCGAGAGTGCGTGGCACGATGACGAGGTTCGCCTGGACAAAACCCATCGCGAGTCCCGCTGTCGGGCTGTTCCATTCTCCGCTGCGAGCCTTCCGCCGAACGTCGGCTCCAGACTGAGTGACGATGTTCATTGATGTATACCCGGAACAAATGCTGCGAGAGGAGGGCGATCGTCCCGGGTGTTCAGAGTACAGCGCGGGCGAGCAGCGGGTCAGTGCGGCTTGCAGTGAGGGCTCGAAAGCGGTTCCTGTTTTTCGGTGATGTTCGTCCCCGCGATCATCTTCAATTCGCGCGTCCGCTCCAGGTTCAACTGCGTGTAGGACGACCACTGTTCGGGGACGCTGTCTTCCTCGAAGATCGCTTCCACGGGGCATTCCGGGACGCAGGCGCCGCACCAAATGCACGTCTCCGGGTCGATGTAGACCATCCGCTCGTCCTGGTAGAACGCATCGACAGGACAGACCGTCACGCAGTCGGTGTACTTGCAGTCGCGGCAGGGTTCGGTCACGACGTAGGTCATGAGCATCTCTCCTTGGTTGAGCCATTTCTCTCGAACGACCCTCCCAGGGCAATGGCCGTGCCACGATCACTCGCGTCTTCGAGGAGCATTCACAACATCTGCTCGGACATATCGTTGCGACAAATGAGTCAAGGACGATCCATGCGCCGATGGCTTGCCCGCGCGACGAAGGATGGTTGGATGACGAGAGATGGTCACTCGAATTGCGTTGCGCCGGCCCTGCGCGCGATGTGGAGCTTTCGCATCTTGCCGTAGAGGGTCGTCGGCTTCAGACCGAGTAGCCGCGCGGCCCCGGTTGCCCCATAGATTCGGCCGCCGCATTGTTCCAGGGCGTCGAGGATGGTGCGCCGTTCGACGTCGGCCAGCGAGGCGTTGGAGAGGCTGGGTACGGCGACCGATGACAGCCAGGTTGGATCGAGTTGCAGCGTCGCGCCCCGGCTGACAATCAAGGCACGCTCGATGAGGTTTTCCAACTCGCGGACGTTGCCGGGCCAAAGGTAATTCTCCAGCAATTCAATCGTCGCCTTGACGAGTTGCGGCATGGGGCGATTCATGCGTCGCGACAGACGTTCGACGAAGTGGCGGGCCAGAGGCGCGATGTCTTCGCGCCGTTCGCGCAGCGGCGGCACACGCAGCGGAAAGACGTTGAGACGATAGAAGAGATCGGCCCGAAACCAGCCCTCGGCCACTCCCGC
>JBBRIK010000150.1:0-8251 GCA_038221045.1 Gemmatales bacterium | reverse complement strand
AAACTCGGCGTTCCGGGTCTGATTCGAGTGCATCGCTGGGAGCCGTCGGTCTCCACGTCACTGCTGTGCGATATCGACCTGATCCTGTGGCTCTTCGGCCAATCGCCCAACCTCGTCCATGCGGTCGAGCAGGCGAGTCTGCTCGTCCATCTCGGTTTTCCGAATGGCGGCATGGCCCTGCTCGATCGCGCCAGCCAGTTGCCTCAAGGCGATGGTTATCACTCGCTGTCGTTGATCGGCTCTGCCGGCGCGGCATATGCCGGCGATCACCAGAACATGCAACTCCTTTATCGCGGCGGCCATCCGCAAGCGGTCCGCACCGGCGAGGAGGGACTGCATCTGTCCGCGCCGGTGCAGGAATTCGTCGATGCCCTGAACGCCGGCCGCGATCTGTCGGCGCACCAAGAAGCCTGGCACACCGCATTGGCTGTGGCGGACGCCGTCCAGCAATCTCTCCGGACTCGACAGGCCGTGAAGCCGGAAGGGCTGCAATAACATGGCGACCCCTCAAGCATTTCGCTGTGCCGTCCTGAGCGCCGTCAAACACGACTATGTGGCGCGCGGCCTGGCTTCGCATCCTCGCTTCGAGTTGGCCTTCGTCGCGGATGACCCACAGGTGCCAGGCTGGGCGCACGAACGCAATCAGCAGTTCGCCGACGCGCATCGCATTCCCTACGTTCGCGACGTCGAGCGCGCCTTGCGCGAGTTCGGCGTCCAGGTGGCGATTGTGAGTCCCGAGGCGGAAAGGCACTGCGACCTGAGCATTCGCGCCGCCCTGGCCGGCAAGCATATCGTGCAAGACAAGCCCCTCTCGACACGACGGAGCGAGGCCGAGCGGCTGGCCGAGGCCGTCGAACGAAGCCGCGTCAAGTTCATGATGTGGAACCGCAATTTCCTGCCCGCCATCCTCCACGCCAGAGAGCAAATCGACGCAGGCGCGATCGGTTCTGTCCGTACCGTGCATATCGATTTCTATTTCGCCAAGGACGCCGGCCCTCCCAGGGGGACTCGTCAGAAGGGCTTTCCTCCGCTGGACTGGCACGCGCATCAGATTGCCGCCCACGCCGATGGTTCCGATGGCGGGCTGGGGCGCGAGCCGATGGGCGAACTGGCTATCGAGGGGATCTATCCGCTCGGCTACCTTGGGATGCTCACCCATGCCCCTGTGCGTCGAGTGTTTGCCCGCTCGACGGCTCACTTCCATCAACTCAACTTCGATAACGGAGTCGAGGACCTCGCCACCCTGACGCTTGAGATGGAGGGTGGGGTGCTGGGATCGCTGGCGATTGGGCGTATCGGCGCGGCCAGTCATCCCAGCGGCGGCGAGATCAAACTGCATGTGCTGGGCAGTGAGGGAGCGCTGGTCGTGAGCGAATCCCGGCCCGAGGTGGGAGTCTACTATCGCGCTCAGCCTGCCTGGGAAGCTCGACAGCGGCGCGTGGCCGGCGAGAACGATTTCCGCCTGGCCGAGCATTTCGCCCAGGCCATCGACAACGATGGAGAGACGATCATGGACGTTCGAGCGAGCCTAGCGATCTTCGCCACGGTGGAGGCCGCTCTCGAATCGTGCCGCCTCGGACAACCGGTCGAGGTGCGTTGAGTCTCCTCGTTGGTTGCCGAGAGCGCGGCCGCTGGTGTCACGGCAGTGTCACTCCGTAGAACGAACGGGAGCCTTCCTCGATCCACTCACAGGGACGCGCGTATGAACGGCCGGGAAATCATTCAGGCCCTGCACGAGGGCCGTCGTGTGTTCAGCTCGGCCATCGTCGCCACGTCGCCGCTGTGGCCGAGCCTCGCCAAACAAGCCGGCATCGACTTCGTCTTCGTCGATACCGAACACACGCCCATCGATCGGCAAACCCTGTCGTGGATTTGCCAGACCTATCAGGCCCTCGGCGTGCCTCCGGTCGTTCGGCTACCGTGCAACGATCCGTTCGAGGCGTGCAAGGTACTCGACGCCGGCGCCGGTGGGGTGATCGGCCCCTATCTCGAAACATCCGAGCAGGTGCGCGGACTCGTCGGAGCGGTCAAGTATCGCCCCCTCAAGGGACAGCGCTTGCAAGACGCCCTGCGCGACCGCGACACTCTGGAGCCGGAGCTACGCGACTACCTCGAACAACGCAACGGGGACAAAATCCTCATCGTCAATATCGAGAGTGTGCCGGCCATTCAGAACCTGCCCGAAATCTGCTCGGTGCCGGGACTCGACGCGGTGCTGATCGGGCCGCACGATCTCTCGTGCAGCCTGGGCATTCCCGAGCAGTACGGGCATCCTCGCTTCGATGAGGCGGTGAGGACCATCTTCCGCATTGCCCGCGACCACGGCGTTGGAGCGGGCATCCACTACTGGCTCGGCCTGGAGCAGGAAATCGCCTGGGCGAATGCTGGCGGGAACCTGGTGATGCACAGCTCCGACCTGGCCGCGTTCAGCCGGACGCTGAAAAACGAGATCGACCACCTGCGGAAAGCGCTCGGAACGTAGGGCTTCATGAGCACCCCCGCAGCCGTTCCTGTTCCGGCGACACTCTCGACCTCGGGTCGATGTTGGATTTTCGTCGTCGCATTTCTCGGCTGGCTGTGCGCCGGCATGCACATGTCGATCACGCAACTGACTGCGCAACCGGCCGCGATCGATCTGCTGAGTCGAACTGGCGAACTGGATGGGGAACGGTTTCAAGCGCTGAGCAAGAAAGCTCCGACGAAAGCCGACGAACAAGCTCTCTCCACCGAGGATCGGCTCGAACTGAAGCAAGGGGCCGTGCGGGTGGGGCAGTGGCATGCCTGGTTCCAGTGTGCCTTCCTCTTCGGCGCAGCGGCGGGAGGGCTGTGCTTCGGCCGGCTCGGCGATCGCATCGGCCGCTCGAAGGCGATGGCGGCATGCATCCTCACCTACTCGGCGCTGGCCGCCTTGACCTCCCTGGCACAATCGCCGGTGCAGTTCTGGATCTTGTGGTTCCTGGCCTGCATGGGCGTGGGCGGCATGTGGCCCAACGGCGTCGCCCTGGTGTCCGAAGCCTGGTCGAGCCTGTCGCGCCCGGCGGTCGCGGGCGTGATCGGCACCGCGGCCAACATCGGCCTGTTTCTGCTGCCCACGATCGCCTCGCGGTCTGCCGTCACTCCCGATTCGTGGCGCTGGCTGATGCTGATCGGCGCCGCGCCACTGCTGCTGGGGATCGTCTCCTTGCTTGCCGTCCCAGAGTCTCCACGCTGGCTCGCCGCGCAGAATGATTCGAGGAGCAGGCCGCTGGTACCCTCCTCGATCGGAGAGGTCTTTCGGCCGCCCTTGTTGCGGATCACGCTTATCGCCATCGTGCTGGGGACGGTCCCGATGCTCGGCGGCTGGGGGACCGCGAACTGGATGATCCCCTGGTCCATTGGGGCAGGAAAAACCACTGCCCTCATGCAGACCCGCGCCCTGACGGGGACGATCGGCAGCCTGCTCGGCGGCTGGATCGCCAGTCAGGTGGGACGGCGACGGACGTATTTCCTCGCGAGCCTCGCGTCGCTGGCGATAGCCCAGTACATCTTCTGGTTCATCGTTCCCAGCGACGACGAGTTCCTGATCTGGGTCGCGGCCCTGGGTTTCGTCAGCGGCATCTATTTCGGCTGGCTGCCGTTATGCCTGCCCGAGTTGTTCGCCACCCGCGTCCGCTCGACTGGCGCCGGCGTCGGCTTCAACTTCGGCCGGCTTGCCACGGCGGTGACAATCTTCGCGTTCGGGGCCCTGATGGACTTCTTCGATGGGGACTATGCGCGGATCGGTCGTGTCACAAGTCTGCTGTTCATCCTCGGCATGGTTGCCATCTGGCTGACACCGGACACGAGCGAGAGGCAGCTAGACGACTGACGAAACAACTTCTTGCCGCTTGCGGCTTAGCGGTCCTCTGCTAAGCCGCAAGAAATCCGGATGTTTGTTCCTCGCATCAGCGACGGGAACAGAGATAGGCGAGCAGGTCGCGCAGCTCCCGATCCGTCAGCAACTTCTCCAGCCCGTCCGGCATGATTGACGTCGGCAGCGGCTGGCTCTCGACGATGTTGCGCGTGTTCAACTTGAACAGATCGCCCTTGGCGTCGAGGTAGGTGTATTCGTCCAGGACCGTCTTCACGAGCATTCCGGAGTGGACCTTGCCGTCGGCCATCTCGATCCGCCAGGCTTGATAGTGCGGCGCGATCAGCGCGCTCGGTTGCAGGATCGATTCCAGGATGTGACGCCGTTCGTTTCGGCCCACCGTACTCAGGTCCGGCCCGACCTCGTGTCCTCGCCCTTCGACGCGATGACAGCGCGAGCAGGCGGCCAGCTTCGAGTGGAAGAATACGCGCCGGCCCGCCTCCGCATCGGCTGGCCCCTCCAGATGCTTCATCCAGGCGTCGATGTCCTTCGCCGGCGCGCGATCCTTGTAGAACGGCTTACCCAGCACCCGCGCCGCCAGTTCGGCGCTGTCGGGACGCTGACGCGCCACCTCTTCCAGTTCCTTGCGCTGGGCATCGCTGAGTTTCGTCTGAATCAGCGCTCGCAGAGCCTCGTCGCGCAGAGAGCCTTGCTCGCCGCGGGCCAGACGCATCAGCTCGTCACGCAGGTCCTGGGCCTTGTCCGCCAGCCCCACAATCGCCTGAGCGCGGACCGTTTCACGCGCCCGAGGATTGCGAACCACGTCCAGCAGCATCGTCCCCCGCTTCGAGGATGGATGCTCGCTCAGCGTTCGGACTGCCTCGCGCTGCAAGAGCGCCTCGTCCTGGGTCAGCAGCTTGCCCAGCAGATCGAGCGTCAGTTTCGGATGGTTGGCCGGGACCATTTGCAGGGCCAGCACGCGCACGTCCGGCGAACTCTGCTCGTCGGCCAGGCGCGTCATGAAGTAGTCCGCCAGCCGGCCCTCGCTGACCTCCTGGCCATCGATGCGGGCCAGGGCCGTCGAATAGGCGGCAAACAGACGGACATTGAGTTTCCGGTCCTTCAGCGCCTCGACCAGCAGCGGCCGATATTCTTTCAGGTTCTGATCCGCAATCCACTTGGCGGCCATGAATCGCACTTCCTCGTCGGCGTCGGCCAGGAAGGCGGGAAGCAGACGCTTCGAGTCCGCCGAACCGGCCGCGCGATGAGCGAGCAGCAGGCCGATCCGTTGCGGAGGCGCCTGCTTGCGCCAGTCAAGCGCGGACAGCGCCTCCGGAGTATGGGCCAACTGCTGGATCGCGGCATGACGCAGGAACGGGTCCGGATCGGCCAGCAACGGCAGGAAGCGAGGCGCATCCGTCCTCGTGTTCAGACTGGGCAGCGCCTCTCGGCGCAATTCCGCCGGGTGTTTGCCATCGAGGAAACGGCGCACGTCCTCACCCCGTTCGGCCAGCGTCCGCACGGCCAATACGCGGAGTCCGAGTTCCCGCTCCTTGTCAGCGATGACTTGCAGGTCGATCCGTGAATCGGCGTGGTCGATCAGGGCTGTGAGGCTGGCGGCGCGAACGCGGATGTCGTCGCTCTCAAGTTGCCGGCGAAGGAACTCGCGCCCAGGGGCGTCGGCAACCAGCCGGCGCGCCGCCGACTCCCGCAGCGGCCGATGAGCGCTGGCTAGGGCGCGGCGCGGGTCAGTGGGCCGATCGGGTTTGAGGGCTTCTTTCGGCCGAATGCGCCAGACCGCACCCTTGCCGTGCAGATTGTAGTTGCTCAGCACCCAGTCGCTGATGAACACCGAACCGTCCGGCGCGACGGCCATGCCCACGGGCCGAAAGTTCGCGCCCCCCTGCACGAAGGGCTTACGCTCGGCCTTGAAGGACGATCCTTGCTCGCGGAGGACGTAGCGCTCGACGCGATGATCGGCCCAGGAGGTGACGAGCAGGTTGCCGAGGTACTCGCGCGGCAGGCCGTCCGACTCGTAGCTCAGCACCTCGCACGGCGCTTCCCCGACGCCCGACATCATCGGCAACGTCCCCGGCAACTGGCCGTCCCACGCCTGGAACGGATGCCGGCCAGCCCGGCCATAGCGGAATTGGAAGCCATAATCGCCACCCTCGACGACGTGGACCATGCGACAGGGCGGCATGGCGTCGGGATCGTTGTCCACGGCGAACATGCGGCCAAAGACGTCGCGACAAACGCCGAAGGGGTTCCAGAAACCCGTGGCCGCGCGGCGCAGTTTTTTGCCGTTGGAGGTACACCAGAAGATGTTGCCGCCCTCGCCCTCGTCGGCAATGGTCGTGCCGTCCGCGCCGGTCAGTTTGTAGGCCGCGCCGAGGTTCTCGCCCATGCTGAAGAAGAGGTTGCCGCGCGCGTCGAAGCACAGGCCTGACAAACCATTGTGCGGATAGTTGCCTTTCGTTTCGAGGCGGATAAGGCGTTCCTTGACGTCCGCCTTGCCGTCCCCGTGCGTGTCGCGCAGGCGGAGGATTTCGTTTCGGGTGGCGACGTAGACCGAGCCATCGGGATGGACGGCAAGGTCCATCGTCATCTTCGTACCCTCGAAGAAGGTAGTGAACTTGTCGGCCTTGCCTGAGCCGTTGGTGTCTTCGAGGATGCGGATACGATCGTGCTTGGGTCCCTTGTAGTCGGCAGGGGGAAAATGCGTATGGCTCTCGATGACGAGGAGCCGGCCCTTGCTGTCGAAGTCGATGGCGATGGGATGAACGATGTCGGGAGAGGCGGCGAAGAGATCGACGCGCAACTTGGGGTCGTGTGCGCGAGGGAGATCAGCCGAGGGTTTGTCCGCCGGCGCGGCGGGAAGAAGGGCAAGGGTGATGGTCGCGAGCAGGGCAGCCACGATCCCACACCGGATGTTGAGTTTCATCTGCGTCGCCGACTCCTGCAAGTTCGAGGTGTCTCATTTTGGAACTTCACTCCCCCTGGCTGGCGGGGCGGAGGCCTCTTTCTTCAGCGTCGCCTCCACCGCCTCAAGAAGGGTCGCGCCGTCAAACGGCTTTTTCAGCACGCGGATGGCCCCGAGCGCCTGAGCGACGGGCAAAAGAGAGCCAACGCCGGCGAGTCCCTCGCCGCTGATGGCGATGATCCGGGCACCGCCCTCCCGGCGCAGTTCGCGGAGCAACTCCAGGCCATCCTTGCCCGGCATGTAGAGGTCGCAAATGACCACATCGGGCGTCTGCTGGTGATAGAGCCGGCTGCCCGTATCGCCGTCGCCCGCGTCGGTTACCTCATGCCCGGCGCCGACGAGGCATTGACGCAGAAGCGCGCGCAGGGCGTTATTGTCATCGAGAAGGAGGATGCTTGCCATGGGAGAGTCTCGTGCAGGTGGAGGCGTTCGCCTCAGGTGGGCCATACTCTCTTATCGCAAACGGCGCGCCGTCTGACTACTTCTCCCCTTTCATGTTCCAGCAGATGAGTTTCTTGCCGTCGCGCCCATAGAGTTTGCCGTTCGCCAGGGCCAGGTTTGCGCGCACGATGCCTGACAGGACGCTGGCTCGCGCCGTCTCGCGATACTCCTTCGGCGTCGGTTCCACGAGGACGAGATCGCCGCGCTCGCTCATCACGATCAACTGCCCGTCGGCGACGATCAACGAGCCGCACCCGAGTCCTTCCTTCGCCCACTTGACCTTGCCGGTCTTCCACTCGACGCAGCGAAACTCGTTCCCCTCTTCCTGACGTCCGTGAAAGCCGTACAGATGGCCGTCGTGATAAACCGCCGTGCTGAAATGGAGAGACAGCGACTCGTCGTTGGCCCACACCGTCTCCAGCTTGTCCTTGCTCACTTTCAGCACCGTTCCACCTACCTCGTAACAGGAGCTGATGAACACCTCGTCGCCGACGACTAGGGGCGTCGCGGCGTTGACTGAATTGGGGTTGCGCGACCGCCAGTCCTGCTCCTGATGGACAGTCCCATCCCTGGGATCGAGAAGGGCCAGCCCCTTGCGGGTGAGGAAGATCAACTGCCGTTTGCCCGCCAGCGTGGCGGCGACCGGCGAGGCATAACTGGCGTCGTCGTTGAGTGTCTTCCAAACTTCCTTGCCCGTGTTCTTGTTGAGGGCGACGATGCCGCAGCCCTTGCCGCCGACGTTGAGGACAAGGTTCTCCCCCTCGAGCAGCGGCGACATGCCGACGCCGAAGAAGTTGCGCGGCACGGGATAATCATCTTGCAGCGCCCGACTCCAGACCTTCCTGCCCTCCGTGCGATCGACGCAATGCAGCCGGCCATCGGCAGACAGGATGGTGACGTGCTTGTCGCTGACCACCGGCGTCGAACGCGGCCCGTCGCCCTTGCCGAAGCGGTCGGAATACGTCGTCTCGTAAGCGAAGCGCCAGCGCGCTTTGCCG
>JBBRIK010000149.1:0-8259 GCA_038221045.1 Gemmatales bacterium | reverse complement strand
GAGGGCGATCCGCGCATTGGCGGAGCGATCGTTGACCTGGACGCGGCGACGGGAAAAGCGAGCAGCATCCGCCGCGTCATGCTGGACGAAAAGGGATTGGCCACGCTCCAGCAGTTGGACACACCGAAGGAAGCCCTGCCTCTGCCGCCAATCCTGTGAGATTCCACTATCCTTTGAGGCTCGACCATGAGTGAGCCGGCGAGAGCACCTTCCCGTGCGTGGCTGGTCGTGGGTGCGGGCATGGCGGTCAACCTGTGCCTGGGCATCCTCTATGCCTGGAGCGTCTGGAAATCGACTCTGATCGCGGACAAGACCCACGCGCCAGGCTCGCCCATGACGGGACTGAACGAGGGATGGGCCTATCTCTCCGACGCGGAGGGGACCTGGGCCTACGCCATCTGTGGCTTCACCTTCGCCCTCTTCATGATCCCCGGCGGCCGGGTGCAGGACCGGTATGGCCCTCGTCTTGGCGCTACCCTCGGGGGCCTCTGCCTGGCGGCGGGCTGCATCGTCGCGGGACTCCTGAGGAGCTACACGGGCCTGATCGCCGGCTTCGGCATCCTTGGCGGCATCGGCATGGGGTTCGGCTACGCGGCGGCGACCCCGGCCGCCGTCCGCTGGTTTGGCCCGCACCGGCGCGGCCTGGTCGTCGGCCTGGTCGTCGGCGGCTATGGGGGAGCGGCCATCTACATCTCGCCGTTGGCCAAGCACCTCATCAATCTCTACGGCCTGTCCGGCAGTTTCATTATCCTGGGCATCTTCTTCGCCGTGGTGGTCGTGACGGCCGGCCTGCTTCTGTCCTGGCCTCCCCCAGACTATGTCCCACCGTCTGCTTCCTCCGCGCGGGCCGGCCCGGCGACGATGACGCGAACCGACTGGTCGCCGCGTGGGATGCTGGCGACCTGGCAGTTCTACGCCCTGGTCTTCCTGTTCATCGGCTCGGCCCAGTCGGGGCTGCTGGTCATCGCCAACGCGACGCCGATCCTGAACGACACGGCCGCTCATATCCCGTTCTTTGTGGCCAATGCCTGGCTGCTGTCTTCCTTCGGTGGGTTCGTGAATGCGGCGGGGCGCGTGGGGACCGGCTCGTACTCCGACCGGCTGGGCCGGCTCAACGCTTACGCCGTCAACGGTCTCGTCTCGGCGGGCTGTCTGTTCCTGATCCCAAGTGTGATGCACTCCAGCAATGTGGGGTTGCTGTTCGTGGTCTTCGGTGTGGCGTTCTGGCAATACGGCGGGGGTCTGTCGCTGATGCCGGCGTTGACGGCGGACTACTATGGATCGAAAAACCTGGGCGTGAACTACGGGCTGGTCTTCATTGGCTGGGGCATCGCCTTCTTCGTGCCGCAGGCCGCCGGCTACATCAAGGATCTGACCGGGAGCCTCGACTACGCCTTCTACCTGTCGGGAGGACTGCTTCTGACGGCGGTGCTGGCGAGCAGGCGGCTCCGAAGGCCATTGGCCGGGGGTGAGCAGCAAGACGCTTAGTCCCGTGCCGGGGTAATACCTTGGTTCGTTGGCGCAAGTGGAAGGCTCATCTTTCCGCGCCTGCGGGCGAGGACGGACGTGTCAGCCCCAGCCGATACGGGCGTTCCTCGCGCTCCCAAACGGGATCGAATTCGATCGCGGTCAGGCGCGGCCCTTGCGGAAGGGCCAGGCGACGGCCATCGGAACTGAGGTTCAGCCGAAGCAACGGCGCAGGGGCCGCTTCAGGATCCACTCGACCTGTGCGCAGGTCCCACGCGAGGGCTTCGCCGCCCGGACCATGACCGGTCAGACGCAGACCGTCGTTGCTGAATATCAGCACGTTCAGCCGGCCGGAATGGCCCCTCAGCGTCCGGGTGTTGCTTCCTGTGCGCGCGTCCCACAGCTTCACCGTCCGGTCCTGGCTCGCGGTCGCCAACTGATGACCGTCCGGACTGAATGCCACACCTCGCACCGCATTCGTGTGTCCGGTCAGGGAGAACAGTTCCACACCGGTGCGGGCGTCCCAAAGCCGTGCTGTGTTGTCAAGGCTGGCGGTGGCGAGACGCTCGCCGTCCGGGCTGAAGCGCACACTGAGGACCATGTCGCGGTGACCGATCAGGGTCCGCAGGTTCGCTCCCGTGCGCGGGTCCCACAGTTTCACCGAGCCGTCAACACTGCTGGAAGCAAGACGCGACCCGTCGGGGCTGAAGACGGCGTTCACCACGGCATCGCTGTGTCCGGAAAGCAGGACGCTCGGCTGCTCCGGCCGCGCGTCCCAGACCCGCACCGTCCCGGCTTCATCCGCCGAGGCCAAACGCAACCCGTCGTCCGAGAAACTCAGTGCGGTCAGTGGACCGGTGTGGCCGGCGAGCGTGAGGGTGTTCTGGCCGGAGCGGGTGTCCCATACCTTGACCGTCCTGTCCCGGCTCGCCGAGGCCACACGAATGCCATCGGGAAAGAAGGCCACGGCGCGGACGGCCCCGTCATGCCCGGCAAGAGTCAGAGTGTTCTCGCCGTTGCGGGCGTCCCATATCCGTACGGTCCGGTCGTCGCTGCCTGAGACGAGCCATCGGCCATCCGGGCTGAAGGACACGCCATGCACCGCTCCCGTGTGGCCGAGCAGCGTGCGAAGGGGCTGTCCGGTTTTCGCGTCCCAGACCTTCACAAGGCTGTTGGCATCCGCCGTGACGACCTGCAGGCCGTTCGGACTGAACACCACACTGTTGACGGCCCCTTTCTGTTTCTCAGCGGTCCACAGGACGTTCCCAGTGCGTGCATCCCAGACGCGCAGCTCACCGAGCAGGCCGCCGACACCCACCCCGCAGGCCAACCGTGAGCCGTCCGGGCTGAAGGCGGTGCAATTCACGTTTGATCCATGCCCGAGAGTGTGGAGAAGTCGTTTGGAACGCACATCCCACACAATCACCGTCGTGTCCAGGCTGCCCGATGCAATGCGCGAACCATCGGGACTGAACGCGGCGCTGTTCACCCGTTCCGAGTGTCCCTTCAGGGCGAGCAACTCCTCTCCCGTTCGTGAATCCCACACCCGGACGGTCTTCCCATCGGCCGCCGCCAGGCGAGGGCCTTTCGACTCGAACGCCACAGCGGGAACTCTGTCTCCGAAACGCGGCAGGACAAAGGTGTTTTGGCCGGTGCGGGCGTCCCAGAGTTTCAGGGTGCAGTCCGCGCTGACCGAGGCGAGCCGCTGGCCGTCGGGAGTGAAGCACACTCCGGTAACGTTGTCGGTATGTCCGTGGAGGGCCAGCACTTCCTTGCCGCCGGCGAGGTCCCACAGTTTGACGTCCCGGCCACTGCTTGCCGCCAGCCGTTTACCGTCCGACGCCAGCGCCACGCTCGGTTCTCCCCCAGGCGGGATTGCGAACGTGTGCGTGTTCTGACCGCTTTTCGCATCCCAGACGCGGATGGTCTTGTCATTCGCGGCAGTGGCGAGACGTGTTCCGCCGGCACTGAAGCAGACACTCTGCACACTGTCCGTGTGGCCGATGAGAGAGAAAGGCTTCTTGTCCGGGGCCGTGGCGTCCCACAACCTCACGGTCCGATCCTCACCGGCGGAAGCCAGGCGCTGGCCGTTTGGACTGAAGACGACGCATTCGACCGACCCTTCATGTCCCTTGAAGATGGCAAGGGGCTTGCCGCCGGCGGCATCCCACACGCGGACGGTCCTGTCGATGCCGGCCGAGGCGAGACGTGTGCCGTCGGAGTTGAATGCCACGGCTCGGACGATGCCATCGTGTCCGGTGAGTTTGGAGAGTTCCTTTCCCGTGCGGGCGTCCCAGAGTTTGATGGCAGCGTCCCAGCCGGCCATCCGGGCTGAAGGCCGCCGCCGACACCGGTCCGGCGTGGCCTGCAAGCGTGAGAAGGTCCTTTCCAGTGCGGACGTCCCAGACCTTGACTGTCCCATCGTGGCTTGCGGAGGCCAGGAGGAGTCCGTCCGCGCTGACGGCAACGCCGTTGATCCGAGTGGTGTGGCCGGCGAGGGTGTAGAGGCTGCCCCGCGTGATCCGGGTCAGGCAGCGCCATTCCCATTCGCGCAGGTCCGTCGCCACCTCTTCGAGCCGGCCGCGGGCAGCAATGGCATCTCCCGCGGACCAGGCGACCTCGGCTTCGGCGATCTTGCTCTGAGCGAGGGCGCGCCTGGCGCGCCGTGTTTCCTCAACGGCCCGGCTGCGTTCCTCGTCGGCGGTCTTCTTCTGCGCTTTCGCGTCGGCCTCGGCCTTCAAGGCGCGGTCGCGTTCGATGCCGGTTTTCCGTTCCGCTTCCCGGGCCTGTTCGCTCTCGTGCCGGGCGGCCTTCTCCTGTTCGACCGCCACACTGTACGCCGTCAGGATCCCGGCCGCACCACCCACGGCCAGCAGCGCGATCAGGGCCAGCAGCGCCGACACAAGAGGACGCCGTTTCACCCACTTGACGGCACGCTCGGCCGTGCCGGCGGGACGAGCCGCGATCGACTCCCCGGACTGAAATCGTCTCAGGTCCTCGGCAAGCGACACGGCCGTGTCATAGCGCTTGTCCTGCTGTTTTTCCAGGCATTTCAGGCAGATCGTCTCCAGTTCGCGCGGGCAGCGCGCCGCCAGGCGCCCGGGCGGTACCGGCTCGTTCTGAAGCACTTGCATGAGGGTATCCATGGCCGTGGCGGCCCGAAACGGAGGCCGGCCCGTGAGGCACTCATAGAGGACCGCGCCGAGCGCGTAGACGTCGGTGCGGGCATCGATGGCCCGCACCTGGCCGCTCGCCTGCTCGGGGGCCATGTAGCTCGGCGTTCCCATGACCGCTCCGCTGAGCGACAGCCCCGCCTCGTCGAGTTTCTTCGCGAGTCCGAAATCGGTGATCTTGGGCGTCCCGTCCTTGGTCAGAAGGACGTTGGCCGGCTTGAGATCGCGATGGATGATGCCCTGTTCGTGAGCGGCGTGCATGGCCCGGGCCAGCGTTTCCACGAGGGCCGCCGCCTCGCGTGGCGGCAGCGGAGCGGCATTGAGCTTGCGGTCGAGGGAGCCGCCGTCGATGAACTCCAGCGAAAAGAAGGGCTTGCCCTGGTACTCGCCGGACTCGTGGACCTGAACGATGTTCGGATGCTGCAAGCAGGCGATGGCTGCCGCCTCCCGCCGAAAACGGGAGAGTTCCTCGGGACCCGCATGACTGCCGGCCAGGATCATCTTGAGGGCGACGACCCGGTTGAGTCTGCGCTGCCTGGCGCGATACACGACGCCCATGCCGCCGCGGCCCAGCTCTCCGAGGACCTCGTAGTCGCCGACCATCTCACACGGTATCGAGCCGGGATACATCGTCGGGACCGGAGAAGGGTGGCCCGTTTGCGGAGGTTCCAACCCCTCCGTGTCGTGCATCAGGGTATCGGTCTGTCCCGGCGCGGGGCTGGCGGGCACGAGAGTATCGGCCACCGGATCGAGGAAAGGAGTGGGCGAAGGCTCCGCGTGGGTCGCGGCCATGGCCTCCAAATGTTGCCGGATCGGTGCTGCCAGTTGCGGCAAGCGGCGGACGTATTCCTCGATGTGGAGGGTCTCGCCCTGGGCCAGGCGCACGGCCGCCTCGGTGCAGAGCAGATCGAGCAGCACCTCGGCGTCGTTCTGGAGGGTGGGATGCCGTAAGAGGCAGTCCTCCGCGCGGATTCGCTCTCCGCGCTGCCAGCGGCGCAGAAGGTCCGCCCGCGGCACGACGGCAAGCTGTCGAGAGTTCAGACCATTGGCGCCGCTCATCGGTCCTCCTGGGACCGAAACTCGAAGGTGGAGGAAGTGTTGTTATTGTCCGTCTCGCTCGATGGGCAAACCAGGAAATAATCGGGGGATCGCTGCCGGCGGGCCCCTTTCTCTGAGTTACTCTCTCCGCCTTCGGTCCTGGCACTTTATCCTGGTCCGGGAATCTCGTCGGGCGCGAACCTCACCCGGATAACCGGATACATACGCGATTCGTCCTAATTCTTACCCGCACGTTCAGAAACGGTTCTGCGTGTTCGCCCAACTCACTGGGGGTCTGGGAGACGTGCCATTTTTCATCGACGTCCTCTTTCGACCCCGCAACGAACTGGTGCGAACGACCGAGGTTCGGAGCCTGCACTTCCCCGATCGGGAAATGCTGGTACAACTGGTTCTTGAGATGGAGGGATGTCCCTTCGCCGAACCAGGTTCGTATCTGGTAGAGTTGAATGTGACAATGCGTGCATCGCGGATGTGCCGGTTCTGCTTGTCGAGAAGGAGATTGAACATGAACGAGAAGCAAACAATGGACGGAAGTGAGGAACTGACCGTGGGAATCCGGTCGCTGCAACGCTTCGTCGTCCAGACGATCCCGGTCCCGCCCGGCACTCCCGCCCGGCCTCGTCCGGACAGACCGCCTCTTGCTTCTCCGGCGTCGTCGGATGCGGCGAGTACGACCGAAGAGGCGCCGCCCGAGAAAACCGTGTAAGGAAAAGAATGAGGTGAGAGCCCTTCGGTTCCTGCCACCTGTTTCGCGTCGACACGTCGGAACCGGACGCGACGAACTTCTCCAGCACATAACGCCCCTCGTCGATCCGGTCCTCTACCAGCGTCCCCGTATCCATTTCATTACCCCATCGGGATCGTGATTGATGGCCTGCACCAGGGCCTCGGCCGCCGGCTGGCCTTTCTGCTGATAACGACTTGACTCCTTCCAACTCTTCACGATCTGCCAGTAATTGTCGAGCGCCGAGTTCGCCCCCCTGGCAATGCCGAAATCCGTCTCCAGAGGTCGAAAAGGGGCCAAGGTCGAAAAGGGAAGGTCGAAAAGGGGCCAGGAACCGAAAGCGTACAATTATTAACGCGGTGGGCTTTCTGCGGAAACGACTCCTGGCACCTTATCCGCGTCACCGATGACATCATCGGATTTGGTCCAAAGGATGATTTACGGCTGTGTTCGCGGACGGATGAACGCTGCCAACTGACCTGTTTGCGCCCAGGCTTTCTCGAAGGTCTCTAAAGATGTTGTTTGTGGAGCCGTTGCAAAGTACGGATCGTTAAGTGCAACCGTCGTGGAATCGAGGCCAATCAGTACTGCTGCATGGAAGATATCCATACTCCAGTACTCGAGAGAACCTGTTTGCAGAAAGACGATAACAGGTTGATTGTCGGCCAACACTTGTCTCAGTTCGACCAAATTCGACGGCCGGAGGTAAACCTCGAAAGCCGGTCCTGAAATGCGCATCACGTTTCTGGCGCGCTTACCAGCCGGTTGCGTATCGAGCAGCAAGCGCAGTTCTTCCTCGGTCCGGACGTCGCTGTGGTGCGCGAGAACCATCCGAACGCACGCCGCGACACAGGAATACTCAAGCGCCTGCTGGAAGTGTGGAACGTTGAGCCAGTTCACCCGCATGACGCATTATCTCCTGCTCGATTTGTGGATCGGTCAACAGTTCTCCAGTTCCCGCATCGACCCGAAGCGTTCCAACTCGACCGAGCACACCTTTTCCCGGCAAAGCAAAGACGACAGGGACTGACCAGTAAACACGCTCACTGACCGTCAATTCAGGCGTATCGCCGCCCAGTTGAGTGCTGAGTTCGAGCATGACGAATTGCGTGACCCGTTGCCGTGCGGAAAACGCCGTCACGTTCAGAGGCTGCGTCACCCGAATGGTGATGTCCAGAGTGCTTTCCGTAGGGAGAGACACGTTTGGAAGATGGGTAATCATGGTTGCGGTCCTCTCACTGTCTGTGGCACATTAGACTTTATCAATAATAGTAAAAAACCCCTGTTCGGGACCAAACAAGACGCATTTTGTCCCGAAAAACAGGCCATGTCCTTCACAACGTTAGGATCTGGAGAGGGTCATTTTACTATTCCTGATAAAGTCTATTGGTTATCACGATTTCATACACCGTCGGTACCGTTCCGGCTTGCATCGTCTCGTAAGCCGAAAAACCTTCCCAGGTCTAGATCGCGAGAAATCTCGCCGCAGACAGAAATCTTGCCGGGGAATCTTGCCGGGGGGTCTGACCCCTTTCTGGGAACCGTCACCTCTGAAAATCCGGGACGAACTGGAGCAGATGGTCGTTGCCGATCTGTAAATGCTTATCGGTTCCTGTCCCCTTTTTCTGCTCCGTGCCCCCCTTTTTCTGCTCCGGCGTCGGGGCGAGTTGCCCGAAAACTACTGACGGATTGTACTCCAGGCGGTATGGATCGAGTGGTTCGGGGTTTGACCCGAATGGCACTGTCAAGCGTAACTACCGATTCTCACGGAACTTACAAAGAGGCTTCCAAAAACTCTCCCTTGGAGGTCTCACAAGTCGTTGTTCCGCCCCTCTC